>DATFIM010000178.1 GCA_035270125.1 Halanaerobiales bacterium
AGAAATGGTAATGCCTGGAGATAATGTAGAGATGGAAGTAGAATTAATTACACCAATAGCAATGGAAGAAGGACTTCGTTTTGCTATTCGTGAAGGTGGCCATACAGTTGGTGCTGGTGCTGTAACTGAGATTATTGAGTAAATATATAATTAAATCCTCTTTAAAAATGCTGATTTAATATGACATCTGTATAAATATTTTAAAAAATAAGCATGTGTAATTTGCACATGCTTGTTTTCTCTTTTTACCGTAATATTAAGTTTTTGTAGCTTCTAGTATTTTGACATTTGCTTGAGAATATGATATGGTAATTAAGGTTATAATTTTAAGTTAGGAAAATAATCTCTGTTTGTAATAGACTAATATAAATCGTAAAAAAGCTGATAGTTATTTGGTTGATGTCAATTTAAACAGCAATATAATAGTTTGGGGAGGTGCATTGTTATGAGAGAAATAATTACCTTGGAATGTACTGAATGTAAAAATCGAAATTATTCTACAACTAAAAATAAGAAAAATACTCGCGACAGGTTAGAATTAAAAAAATACTGCAAATTTTGTAAGGAACACACCCTTCATCGTGAAACCAAGTAAAGCTTCGATAGATTTTTTAATTGGAGCCGAACAGACAAAACTTAAATGAGGATAGGTGAGAATATGTTCGGGAAAATAGCAAAATTTTTCAAACAGGTAAAAGGTGAAATGAAAAAGGTACACTGGCCCAATAAAAATGAGTTATCATCATATACTTTAATTGTTGTTATAACTGTAGTATCTTTGATAGCTTTTATAGGTGTAATTGATGTAGCATTAACAAATATAATTACTCCATTGATAATGTAATTTAAGGTGTTTAATTAAGGAGGTGTTGGTCCTTCAGTATAGGGGCCTATTTATGGAAGATCAAAGACAGTGGTATGTAGTCCATACTTATACTGGTCATGAAAATAAAGTTAAGAAAAATCTTGAAAAGAGAATTGAAACAACTGGTATGGAAAATAAAATATTTAGAATACTTGTTCCAACTGAGAAGAAAACCACTAAAAGAGGTGGGAAAAAGAAAGTTGTAGATAAAAGAGTGTTTCCTGGATATGTACTGGTAGAAATGATCATGGATGATAATTCCTGGTATGTAGTTAGAAATACACCCGGTGTAACTGGTTTTGTTCGAAGTGGAACCAAACCTTTGCCATTACAGCCTGATGAAGTTGACCATATTCTTGGTGGTATGGGAGTTAAAAAAGATGAAATACAGGTTGATTTTGAAGAAGGAGATAAAGTGAAAGTTACTGAAGGTCCATTTGAAGAATTTGTTGGGATTGTTCAGGAAATACATCCTAAACAGGGAAAAGCAAAGGTTTCTGTATCAATGTTTGGAAGAGAGACACCAATGGAATTAGAATTTTCTCAAATAGAAAAAATCTAATAAGATGATATACTAGAATAAGTTATTTTAGAAAGGAGGGTTTGTCATGGCTAAGAAAGTAGAAGGTCAAATAAAATTGCAAATACCAGGTGGACAGGCTAATCCTGCTCCTCCAGTAGGTCCTGCTCTAGGGCAACATGGTGTAAATATATCTGAGTTTTGTAAGCAATTCAATGCAGAAACTTCTGATAAAGCTGGTACACTTATACCGGTAGAAATCACAGTTTATGCTGATCGTTCATTTGATTTTATAACCAAAACTCCACCTGCTGCTGTATTACTAAAAGAAGCAGCTGGAATAGAAACTGCTTCTGGTGAACCTAATGTTGAAAAGGTCGCTACTGTAAAAAAAGATGATGTAAAAGAAATTGCTGAAACAAAAATGAAGGATTTAAATGCAGGAAGTCTTGAAGCAGCAATGAGTATGGTTGAAGGAACTGCTCGTAGTATGGGAATTACAGTTGAAGAGTAAAGTTTTAAATATGTGGGAGGAATTATTCCGTTAAAACCACCTAAGGAGGAGATATAAATGGCTAAAAGAAGTAAAAGATATAAAGATATGGTTGATAAATTTGATAAAGAAACTCTTTACAATCCTGAAAAAGCTTTAGATACAGTGAAAGATTTATCTAGTGCCAATTTTGATGAAAGTGTAGAGTTAGCTGCAAATCTTGGTGTAAATCCTAAACATGCAGATCAAAATATTAGAGGTACTGTTGTATTACCAAATGGTACTGGACAGGAAATTAAGGTTATTGTTTTTGCAAAGGGCGAAAAAGTAAAAGAAGCTGAAGAAGCTGGTGCTGATGTTGTAGGCGGTGAAGAATTAGCTGAAAAAATAGAAGATGGATGGTTAGATTTTGATCTTGCTGTTGCAACACCAGATATGATGAGTGTTGTTGGTAAATTAGGACGTATTTTAGGTCCAAAAGGTCTTATGCCTAACCCAAAAGCTGGAACTGTTACTTTTGAATTAGAAAAAGCTATTAAAGAATTTAAAGCAGGTAAACTTGAGTATCGAGTTGATAAAAATGGAGTTCTTCATTTGCCAATAGGTAAAGTTTCATTTAGTACTGACGAACTCATAGAAAACTTCAAAAAAATCATGGATACAATAATAAGAGAAAGACCTGCAGCCGCTAAAGGTAAATATTTACAATCAGTTACTGTAACATCAACTATGGGTCCAGGTATAAAAATTGATCCTTCAGTTGTAATGAATATGCTTGAAAGATAAAACTTGACTATATTGAATTATATGTGTTATGATGTATACAGTTAAAATTTAATATAAACCATAGACAGTAGGAGTCAATTTTTGACTTAAAATTCCTACCGAGGTTATTAGTCTTTTGTAAAGAAAACTAACCTCCTGTCTGTCTATGGGAGGTTTTTTTTAATTATAGAATAATTTGTGTTTAGAAATTGCAAGGGGGTGAAAAGATGGCAAGACCCGAAAAAGAGGCGGTTGTAGCTGAATTAGCCGATGATTTTTCTAAAGCAAAATCAATGGTTATAACCGATTATTTGGGATTAAATGTAGAAGAGATGACTGAACTCCGTAAAAAGCTTAGAGAAGCAGGAGTTGAATATAAAGTAGTAAAAAATACTCTTGCCAAAATCGCAGCAGAAAAAGCAGAAGTAAAAGATGTAGATCAATTTATTGTTGGTCCTACAGCTATTGCTTTTGGTTTAGAAGATGTAGTTTCTCCAGCAAAAATATTAGTTGATTTTGCTGAAGATCATGAAAACTTAGAGATTAAAGCAGGTACTTTAAACGGTGGAATTATTGATGAAGAAAAAGTAAAATCTTTAGCAGAAATTCCTTCAAGAGAAGAATTATTAGCAAAAGCTTTTGCTGGAATGAAAGCTCCAATAAGTGGACTTGTTAATGTATTACAGGGTAATGTTCGTGGATTAGTACAGGTTTTAAATCAAATTAAAGAACAGAAATAATTATAAACTATATAAGGAGGAAATTAAGAATGAATAAAGAGGAAATTATTGAAGCTATTGAAGAGATGAGTGTTTTAGAATTATCTGAGTTGGTTGAAGAATTAGAAGAGAAGTTTGGTGTAAGTGCAGCAGCTCCTGTTGCAGCAGCAGGTGCAGCTGGCGGCCAAGAAGGTGGCGGAGAAGAAGAACAAACTGAATTTGATGTATTTCTTGCAGAAATTGGAAGCAAAAAAATCAATGTTATTAAAGCAGTTAGAGAGCTTACCGGTCTTGGTTTAAAAGAAGCTAAATCTGTTGTAGATGACGCTCCACAAAATGTAAAAGAAGGATTAAGTAAAGAAGATGCTGAAGAAATGAAAGAAAAATTAGAAGATGCTGGGGCAACAGTAGAACTTAAGTAATTAAAAAGTTCAATAATATGTTTAAAAAGATGGGGTAATTACACCCCATCTTTTAACTCTAAAATTATATATATTATTTATTTTTTATTATAGTACTCTAGTGAATAGAGTGCTTTTTCAATATTATACTAAAATTTTGGATAATTTTTATTGACAAATCAAAAAAGTTATGATAATATTATTAATTGTCGATATGATTTTATAAGTTACTTATAATGGGATAAAAAGTACTATAATTTTCTAATAAATAGCAATAATAGACATTTATAATAAAAAAATTCTTTATACTAATGTATTTTTAAACATATCAAGCGAGGTAAAGTTTACCTGGCTTTATATATTATATAAATTAAAATAAAATATTTGGTTGGTATAATTAGGCAAAAAGTTATATTTTAAGTTAATTATATTTTTTAAAGTAATCCTGGGGGTGCAAAGATGGCTAAGAAACGGGAGAGGTACAGTTTTTCAAAGATAGAAGATGCAAAAGAACTAACACATTTGATTTCTACTCAACTTGATTCTTACCAATGGTTTTTAGATGAGGGATTAAAAGAGGTTTTTGAAGAGATCTCACCAATTGAAGATTTTTCTGAAAACTTAGTTTTAGAATTTGTTGATTATCACTTAGAAGATCCCCAAATTAGTGTGCAGGCCTGCCGAGACAAAGATGATACTTATTCAGCTCCTTTACAAGTTAAAGTGCGTTTAATTAATAAGGAAACTGGTGAAGTTAAAGAGCAGGAAGTTTTCATGGGCGATTTTCCTTTAATGACAGACAAAGGTACATTTATTATTAATGGTGCTGAAAGAGTTGTAGTTAATCAGTTAATTAGATCATCTGGAGTTTATTTTGATGATGAACGAGTAAAAGATGGTAGAAGATTAATTAATGGAAGTATTATTCCTAATCGTGGTGCCTGGATTGAATTTGAATATGATAAGAAAAGAATTATTTCAGTTAGAGTTGATAGAACTAGAAAAATGCCTTCTACAATTTTATTTAGGGCTTTAGGCTATAGCTCTGATTCTGAATTAATAGATCTTTTAGGTGACCATGAAGTAATTATGGATACTCTTGAACGTGATAATACTGAATCACAGGAAGAAGCACTTATAGAATTATACAAAAAATTGAGGCCAGGTGAACCACCTACAGTTGAAAGTGCTCAAAATCTAATTGATTCATTATTTTTTGATCATAAACGTTATGATCTTGCTGCTGTAGGACGTTATAAATTAAATAAAAAATTAAATTTGGATATAGATCCTGATAAGAAATATCTTGATGAAAAAGATATTATTGAAACAGTAAGGTATCTTGTTAGATTAGTTAATGAAGATCCTGATGCTTATATAGATGATATTGATCATTTAGGAAATAGAAGATTGAAGACAGTAGGAGAACTTCTGCAAAATCAATTTAGAATAGGTCTTTCCAGAATGGAAAGAGTAGTTAAAGAAAGAATGACTATTCAAGATATTGATGTTGTTACTCCACAGGCTCTAATTAATACAAGACCTGTTGTTGCTTCTATTCAGGAATTTTTTGGTAGCAGTCAGTTATCTCAATTTATGGATCAAACTAATCCACTTGCTGAATTACAGCACAAACGTCGTTTAAGTGCTCTAGGACCTGGTGGATTAAGTAGAGAAAGAGCTGGATTTGATGTTCGCGATGTTCATCACACTCATTATGGACGTATTTGTCCTATTGAAACTCCTGAGGGACCTAATATCGGTTTGATTGGTTCAATGGTGACATATGCCCGGACAAATAAATTTGGCTTTCTAGAAACTCCATATAGAAAAGTGACTGATGATAATCGAGTAACAGAGCAAATCGATTATTTAACTGCTGATGAAGAAGACCAATATACAATTGCTCAGGCTAACTCAGAATTAGATGAAGATGGTTATATTAAAGATGATATTGTTTTAGCTCGTCATAGAGGAGATATTTTTGAAACTGCTCCAGATGAAGTTGATTATATGGATGTTTCCACCAAGCAGCTTGTTGGAGTTTCAGCAGCTATGATACCATTTTTAGAAAATGATGATGCTAACCGTGCTTTAATGGGAGCAAATATGCAGAGACAGGCTGTACCTTTATTAAAATCAGATGCTCCAATAGTAGGTACTGGTATTGAACATAAAGCTGCTAAAGATTCTGGGGCTGTAATTGTTGCTAAAAATTCTGGAAAAGTTACTAGAGTAACAGCAAGAAGAATAATTGTTAAAACTGATGATGGTGAAATTGATAAATATAAATTAATGAAATTTAAAAGATCCAATCAAGGTAGTTGTATGAATCAGACTCCTTTAGTATCTAAAGGAGAAAAAATAGAAGAAGGACAAATCATTGCAGATGGTCCTTCAACTGAAAGTGGAGAAATGGCACTTGGAAGAAATACACTAATTGCCTTTATGGCCTGGGAAGGTTATAACTATGAGGATGCTATTTTAATTAGTGAAAATCTTGTTAAAGAAGATGCCTTTACTTCAGTCCATATTGAAGAACATGAAGCAGAATCACGCGATACTAAATTAGGACCTGAAGAAATAACCAGAGATATCCCTAATGTTGGTGAAAGCGCTCTAAAAGATCTTGATGAAAGAGGGATTATTAGAGTAGGAGCTGAAGTTTCAGAAGGAGATATTTTAGTTGGAAAAGTTACTCCAAAAGGTGAAACAGAACTTTCTGCTGAAGAAAGACTTTTAAGGGCAATTTTTGGTGAAAAAGCTAGAGAGGTAAGAGATACTTCCCTTAAAGTGCCTCACGGTGAAGAGGGAATAGTTGTTGATGTAAAAGTGTTTTCTCGTGAACAGGGTGATGAACTAAAACCAGGTGTTAACAAATTGGTTAGAGTTTATATAGCAACTAAAAGAAAAATTTCTGTTGGTGACAAAATGGCTGGTAGACACGGTAACAAAGGTGTTATTTCAAGAATTCTTCCAGAAGAAGATATGCCATTTTTACCTAATGGTGAACCAGTAGAAGTTGTTTTAAACCCACTTGGTGTACCTTCAAGAATGAATATTGGGCAGGTTTTAGAAACACATCTTGGTTTAGCAGCTGATGCCCTTGATTTATATATTGAAACTCCTGTTTTCAATGGAGCGACTGAAGAAGAAGTTGAAGAAATGTTGCAAAAAGCAGGATATAATAGAGATGGGAAAGTTGAATTACATGATGGTAGAACCGGTCAGGTTTTTGATAATAGAATAACAGTTGGATATATGTATATTCTCAAATTACATCACCTTGTTGATGATAAAATCCATGCAAGAGCTACTGGTCCTTATTCATTAGTTACCCAGCAACCTCTTGGAGGAAAAGCTCAATTTGGAGGTCAACGTTTTGGTGAGATGGAAGTTTGGGCTCTTGAAGCTTATGGTGCTGCATATACTCTCCAGGAAATGCTTACTGTAAAATCAGATGATGTTGTTGGTAGAGTTAAAGCATATGAATCCATAGTAAAAGGGGAAAATGTACCAGAGCCTGGTGTTCCTGAATCATTTAAGGTTCTTATAAAAGAAATGCAAAGTCTTGCTCTTGATGCTAAGATATTTACTGATGATGAAGAAGAATTACAAATTGTTGAAGAAGAGGAAGATGTAAATGAAACTGCTAAAAAGTTAGGTCTTGATACTGATCTTAAACTAAGAAAAGATAAAAAAGAGAAAGCAGATAATGAATAATTTAAATTATGAAGTTTAAATTATCAAAAATAACTGAAAGAAAGGGGAGAGGCCCTTGCTTAACGTAAATAATTTCGATTCAATGCGGATCGGAGTAGCTTCTCCGGAACAAATTAGAGATTGGTCACGAGGAGAGGTCAAGAAACCAGAAACTATTAATTATAGGACTTTAAAACCAGAAAAAGATGGCTTGTTTTGTGAAAAGATCTTTGGACCTACTAAGGATTATGAATGTCATTGTGGAAAATACAAAAGAGTTCGTTATAAAGGGGTTGTTTGTGATCGTTGTGGAGTAGAAGTTACAAGATCAAAAGTAAGACGAGAAAGAATGGGTCACATCGAGTTAGCAGCACCCTGTACTCATATCTGGTATTTTAAAGGAATACCCAGTCGTCTTGGTTTAATTCTTGATATGTCTCCACGCGCTTTAGAAAAAGTTTTATATTTTGTTTCATATATAGTTATTGACCCTGGAGAAACTCCGTTGAACGAAAAACAGTTACTTTCTGAAGGTGAATATAGAGAAGCTAAAAACAAATATGGTGATGATTTTTCTGCTGGTATGGGAGCTGAAGCAGTTAAAGAAATATTAAAGAAAATTAATGTAAAAGAAGAAGTTGCAGATCTTAAAAAAGAAGTAAAAGAAAATACTGGACAAAGAAGACGGAGAGCTGTTAGAAGACTGCAAGTTATGGATGGTCTTATTGATTCTGGAATTAAACCTGAATGGCTTGTTCTTGAAGTTATTCCAGTTATTCCCCCGGATTTAAGACCTATGGTCCAGTTAGATGGAGGTAGATTTGCTACTTCTGATCTTAATGATTTATATAGAAGAGTTATAAATAGAAATAATCGTTTGAAAAGACTTTTAGATCTAGGTGCTCCTGAAATAATCATAAGAAATGAAAAAAGAATGTTACAGGAGGCAGTTGATGCCTTAATAGATAATGGTAGAAGAGGTAGACCGGTAACCGGTGCTGGCAATAGACCACTTAAATCTTTAAGTGACATGTTAAAAGGAAAACAGGGACGTTTCCGTCAAAATCTACTTGGTAAACGTGTTGATTATTCTGGTAGGTCAGTTATTGTTGTAGGACCAGACTTAAAAATGCATCAATGTGGATTACCTAAGAAAATGGCTTTAGAATTATTTAAACCATTTGTTATGAAAGGTTTAGTAGATGAAGATATAGCTCATAATATAAAAAATGCTAAAAAAATGGTAGAAGAGGCTGATGATGAAGTTTGGGGTATATTAGAAGAGGTAATAAAAGATCATACTGTTTTATTAAATAGAGCTCCAACTTTACACCGTCTTGGTATTCAGGCTTTTGAGCCAGTATTAGTAGAAGGAAAAGCAATAAAACTTCATCCTTTAGTATGTCCACCTTATAACGCAGATTTTGATGGTGACCAAATGGCAGTTCACGTACCACTATCTGCTGAAGCACAAGCTGAGTCAAGAATGTTAATGTTATCTACTACCAACTTATTGACACCATCTGATGGTAGTCCAATTACTATTCCGACTCAGGATATGGTTCTTGGTATTTATTATCTAACAAGTGCTAAAGAAGATGAAAAAGGAGAAGGAAAAATATTTTCCAATCCAAATGAAGCTATTAGAGCTCATGATAATGATAAAGTTAGTTTACAGGCAAAAGTCAAAATAAGATTTGATGGTGAGATCATTGACACTACAGTAGGAAGAATTATTTTCAATGAGACATTACCTAAAGATATGGAATTTATAAATAGACAAATTGATAAAAGTGATCTCGGGGACATCATTGCTGATATGTATGAAGACTTCGGAAATGATGCAACTGTAGAAGCTCTTGATAAAATAAAAGAAAAAGGATATGATTATTCAACAAGATCTGGTATTTCTATTGCAGTTACTGATGCAGCTATTCCACCTGAAAAAGAAAAAATTCTTGAAGATGCAGATGAACAGGTTCATACCATTGAAAATCATTATAAAAGAGGTGCTATTACAGAAGAAGAAAGATATCAAAAAGTTGTTGATATCTGGAACCAGGCTAAAGATGAAGTAACAGATGCATTATTAGAACATCTTGATGAATATAACAATATTTATATTATGGCAACTTCTGGTGCACGTGGTAATACATCTCAGATTTCTCAGTTAGCTGGTATGAGAGGTCTTATGGCAGATCCTTCAGGTAGAATACTTGATTTGCCTATTAGATCATCATTCCGTGAAGGTTTAAATGTTTTAGAATACTTTATTTCTTCTCACGGAGC
>DATFIM010000179.1 GCA_035270125.1 Halanaerobiales bacterium
TAATACATCTCAGATTTCTCAGTTAGCTGGTATGAGAGGTCTTATGGCAGATCCTTCAGGTAGAATACTTGATTTGCCTATTAGATCATCATTCCGTGAAGGTTTAAATGTTTTAGAATACTTTATTTCTTCTCACGGAGCTCGTAAAGGTTTAGCAGATACAGCTTTAAGAACTGCTGATTCTGGTTATTTAACTAGAAGACTTGTTGATGTATCACAGGATGTGATTGTTAGAGAAGATGATTGTGGAACAGATGATGGAATATATGTTGAGGCAATCGGTAAAAAAGGACCTAATGCGGTTGAACCACTTTCTGAAAGATGTATTGGACGTCACGCAGCAGAAGAAATAGTTGATCCTGAAACAGATGAAGTTATAGTTGAAAAAGATCAATTAATTGATAAAAATATAATGAAAGAAATAGAAGATGCAGGTATTGAAAAAGTAAAAATAAGATCTGTATTAACCTGCAAAACTGAAAATGGAGTTTGTCGCAAATGTTATGGTCGTAATCTAGCTACTGGGGAAGAAGTTGATATTGGAGAAGCAATTGGTATAATTGCTGCTCAATCAATCGGTGAACCTGGTACACAACTTACAATGCGTACTTTCCACACTGGTGGTGTTGCTGGTGATGATATTACTCAGGGTCTACCAAGAGTTGAAGAGCTTTTTGAAGGTAGAACTCCAAAAGGTCAGGCAATTATGACTGAAAGAAGTGGAAAAGTTAAGATTGTTAAAAAGAAAAATTCTACACGTGTTGTAATAGAAAATGAAGATGGAAAAAAGAAAAGTTATCAGATACCTTATGGATCAAAATTACTTGTTGAAGAAGGCGATATTGTTGAATCTGGTGATAAACTAACTGAGGGTCCACTTGATCCTAATGTTCTTCTGAAAGTAAAAGGAGCTCATGCTGTAGAAAATTATCTATTAAAAGAAGTTCAAAATGTTTATCGTTCTCAGGGTGTTGAAATTAATGATAAACATATTGAGGTTATAATTAGACAGATGATGAGAAAAGTAAAAGTTATGAATGCAGGAGATACTGATCTTCTTCCTGGAAGTCTTGTAAATCGCTTTGAATTCAGACAGAAAAATAATGAAGCTCTTGAAAATGGAAAAGAAACAGCAGAAATACAACCAGAATTACTGGGTATAACTAAAGCTTCACTTGCAACAGACAGTTTCCTTTCTGCAGCTTCTTTCCAGGAAACTACTAGAGTTCTAACTGAAGCTTCACTGGAAGGAAAGAATGATCCATTAATGGGATTAAAAGAAAATGTTATTATTGGACAATTAATTCCAGCTGGAACAGGAATGAAATATTATCGTGATATTGATGTTTTGGATGAAGATGGTGATCCAGTAGCTGGTCTTGAGGAAGAATTAGGAGATAGACACTAAAAAATGAATTTTAGTGTTGACAGGGTAAGATAAAGGTGTTAAAATATTTAAGTGTGCCCAAGAGATAGTATAATTTACTGGAGGGAAACAATATATGGTTGATTTACGTCATAAAAGAAAAGTTGTTGGGAGCAAAGAAACCCTTCAGGCTATAAAAAAAGGAAAAGCAGACTGTGTTTTTATAGCAAAAGATAGTGATACAAAGTTGAAAAATGAAATATTAAATGAAGCTAAAAACTCTAATATTAATATAAAAGAAATAGATAGCAAAATGCAATTAGGCAGAGTATGCGGCATTGAAGTTGCCGCTGCTTCTGCTGCTTTATTGAAATAACTGGAAGGGGGTGGAGTAATGCCAACAATTAACCAACTGATTCGTAAAGGTCGTAACAAAGTAAAAAAGAAAACTTCTGCGCCAGCACTTGAAGGTGCACCACAAAAAAGAGGAGTTTGTACTAGAGTTTATACTGCTACACCAAAAAAGCCTAACTCAGCTTTGAGAAAAGTTGCAAGAGTTAGATTGACTAATGGAAAAGAGGTAACTTGTTATATACCTGGAATTGGACATAATTTACAGGAACACTCAGTAGTTCTCGTAAGAGGTGGAAGAGTAAAGGATTTACCAGGTGTTCGTTATCATATTGTAAGAGGTACTCTTGACACTGCAGGTGTCGAGGATCGTAAACAGGCACGCTCTAAATATGGAGTCAAAAAGCCAAGATAAAGGGGGGAAATAGATGCGTAAACATAGAGCAGAAAAAAGAGAAATTGAACCAGATCCAGTTTATAATGATATTGTAATAAATCGTATTATTAATAAATTTATGTTAGATGGTAAAAAAAGTTTAGCAGAAAGTGTAGTTTATGAAGCTTTAGAATGGTTAGCTGAAGAAACAGATGAAGAAGCATTGTCTGCTGTAAGAGAAGCGCTAGATAATGTTAAACCTGCTTTAGAAGTTAGATCACGTCGAGTGGGTGGTTCTAACTATCAGGTACCAGTTGAAGTTGATGAAGATAGAAAATTAAGTTTAGCTCTTCGCTGGCTTGTTGAGGCTACTCGTGCTCGCAATGAAAGAAGAATGACAGAAAGATTGGCAAATGAACTACTGGATGCTTATAATAATTCTGGTGGTGCTGTAAGAAAGAAAGAAGAAGTACATCGTATGGCAGAAGCTAACAGGGCATTTGCTCATTACAGATGGTAATTATGTATAAAGTAAAGGGGGGACAATAATGGCCCGACAATTTCCGTTAAAAAAGACTCGTAATATAGGAATAATGGCACATATTGATGCAGGAAAAACAACAACAACTGAAAGAATGCTGTACTATACCGGAAGAGTTCACAAAATGGGTGAAACCCATGATGGAGCAGCTGTTATGGACTGGATGGACCAGGAACAGGAAAGAGGTATAACTATTACCTCAGCTGCAACCACTTGTGAATGGGACAATCATCGTATAAATATTATAGACACGCCGGGACACGTGGACTTCACTGTAGAAGTTGAAAGGTCTCTCCGCGTTCTTGATGGAGCTATTGCTCTATTTTGTTCAGTTGGAGGGGTTGAACCACAATCAGAAACAGTTTGGAGACAGGCTGATAAATATGAAGTTCCAAGAATTGCATTTGTGAATAAAATGGATCGTATGGGAGCAGATTTTTTTAGAGTTATAGATATGATGAAAGATAGATTAGGTGCTAATGCTATACCCATTCAACTTCCAATAGGAAGTGAAGATAAATTTGATGGTGTTATTGATCTTATTGAAATGGATGCAATTGTTTATGAAGATGAATTAGGTGTAAACTTTGAAAGAGAAGAAATTCCTGAAGAATATCAGGAACAGGCTAATGAGTATCGCCAAATATTATTAGAAGCACTTTCTGAAACTGATGATGAATTTATGATGACTTATCTGGAAGATGATGAATTAGATCCAGATTATATTAGGAAAGTATTACGTAAAGCAACTCTTGATGTTGATGTAATACCAGTTTTATGTGGATCTGCTTTTAAAAATAAAGGTGTTCAGATGCTATTAGATGCAATTTTAGATTACTTACCTTCTCCAGTAGATGTACCTCCGGTAGAAGGATTTAATCCAGATACTGATGAGGAAGAGGTAAGAAAAGCTAATGATGATGAACCATTTTCTGCTTTAGCTTTTAAAATAATGTCTGATCCTTATGTTGGTAAATTAGCTTTCTTTAGAGCTTATTCTGGAGTGTTGGAAGCAGGTTCATATGTTTATAATTCAACAAGTGATGAAAGAGAAAGAATAGGTCGTATTTTGCAGATGCATGCTAATCACCGGGAAGAAAGAGATATGGTTTATGCTGGTGACCTTGCTGCTGCAGTAGGACTCAAAAGTACTAGTACTGGAGATACTCTTTGTGATGCTGATCATCCAATAGTACTTGAATCAATGGAATTCCCTGAACCGGTTATTTCTGTTGCAATTGAACCAAAAAGTCAGGCAGACCAGGATAAACTTGGAGAAGCTTTACAGCGCTTAGCTGAAGAAGACCCAACTTTCCAGGTTAGAACTGATGATGAAACTGGACAGACTATCATAAAAGGTATGGGTGAACTTCACTTAGAAGTTATTGTTGATAGATTATTAAGAGAATTTAAAGTTGATGCGAATATTGGTCAACCTAAAGTATCTTATAGAGAAACAATTACAAAGAAAGTTGAAGGTATTGAAGGCAAATTCATCCGTCAAAGTGGTGGACGTGGACAATATGGACACGTTGTTATGGATGTAGAACCACTTGAAGAAGAGGGAGGATTTGAATTTGAGAATAATATTGTAGGTGGAGCAATTCCTAAAGAATATATTCCTGCTGTTGAAGATGGGATTGTGGAAGCTATGGAAAATGGCTTTTTAGCAGGATATCCTATGGTAGATGTAAAAGTAAGTCTTAACGATGGTAGTTATCATGATGTTGACTCTTCTGAAATGGCATTTAAAATTGCAGGTTCTATGGGCTTTAAAAATGCTGTAGAAAAAGCTAAACCTGCTATACTAGAGCCAATCATGAAGCTTGAAATTGTCGTTCCTGAAGAATATATGGGCGATGTAATAGGAGATCTTAATGGTAGAAGAGGTCGTGTAGAAGGTATGGAATCCAGATCATCAGCTCAAGTTATTAGAGGTTATGCACCATTAGCTGAAATGTTTGGATATGCAACTGACCTTCGTTCAAAAACTCAGGGAAGAGCAACATATACTATGCAATTTTCACATTATGAAAAAGCTCCAAAAAATATTACTAAAGAAATTGTTGGAGAATAAAAAAGTCATGATAAAATAACAAGGAGGATGACAAAAATGGCAAAAGAAAAGTTTGAAAGAACTAAACCACATGTTAACATAGGAACAATAGGACACGTTGATCATGGTAAAACAACATTAACAGCAGCAATCACAAAAGTATTGGCAAATAGTTCAGGTGGAGAAGTAATGGATTTTGATCAGATTGATAATGCACCAGAAGAAAAAGAAAGAGGAATAACAATAGCTTCTTCTCATGTAGAGTATGAAACACCAAATAGACACTATGCTCACGTTGATGCACCAGGGCATGCTGACTATGTAAAGAATATGATTACAGGTGCAGCTCAGATGGATGGAGCTATTCTTGTAGTATCAGCAGCAGATGGCCCAATGCCTCAGACAAGAGAGCATATTCTACTGGCACGTCAGGTAGGAGTTCCACATATAGTAGTATTTCTAAACAAAGCAGATATGGTAGAAGATGAAGAATTAATAGAATTAGTAGAGATGGAAGTAAGAGAACTACTTAGTGAATATGATTTTCCAGGAGATGAGATTCCAATAATAGTTGGATCAGCTCTTAAAGCATTGGAAAATGAAGATCCTGAAGGAGAATGGGGATCAAAGATTATGGAACTCATGGAAGCAGTAGATGAATATATTCCTGAACCTGAGAGAGATAGTGAAAAAGAATTTTTGATGCCTATAGAGGATGTATTTAGTATAACTGGTAGAGGAACAGTTGCTACTGGACGTATTGAAAGAGGAACACTTCACCCACAGGATGAAGTAGAGATTGTTGGTGTAAAAGAAACAATGGATACTGTAGTAACAGGGATAGAGATGTTCAGGAAGTTACTTGATGAGGCAGTAGCTGGAGATAATATAGGAGCTCTTTTAAGAGGAGTAAAAAGAGATGAAATTGAAAGAGGTCAGGTATTAGCAGAGCCAGGAAGTATAACACCACATACAAAGTTTAAAGCAGAGGTATATGTATTGTCTAAAGATGAAGGTGGAAGACACAATCCATTTTTTGATGGATACAAACCACAGTTTTATTTTAGAACAACAGATGTAACAGGACAGATAGGATTACCAGAAGGAGTAGAAATGGTAATGCCTGGAGATAATGTAGAGATGGAAGTAGAATTAATTACACCAATAGCAATGGAAGAAGGACTTCGTTTTGCTATTCGTGAAGGTGGCCATACAGTTGGTGCTGGTGCTGTAACTGAGATTATTGAGTA
>DATFIM010000180.1 GCA_035270125.1 Halanaerobiales bacterium
TTGAGTAAAGCTATTAATATTACTCCTACAAGAAAAGAAGAAATTGCTCATAGTATTAAAAAAGCTCTTGAAATGAATGCAAAAGAACAACAAAATAGGTTAAATATAATGAAAGAAAGAATAAAAAATTATGATGTTAAAAAATGGGCTAAATCATTTGTGAATGAACTTATGGCAGGGGAAAAATTAAGAAAGGGTCGGGACTTTGATAAAGAAGCTAAGGATTATATAATTAATGATTATAGGTCTTCGGCAGACCGCTTACTAATTATTGATTTACATTCTTTTAATGGTCAGGAAAATACCGTTGTTATGGATTGGCTTAAAAAACTTGCTAATAATGATAAAAATAAATTAATTATAATATCCAGATTAAAAAAAGATGAATTAAAAGAGAAATTCAGTGATTTCTTTTGCTGTCTCTTTTCGAGATATGGTGAATGCTTTTATGATGGAAAAGAATGGACTGATCTTGAAATAGAGAAACCTGCCTGGTTTAAAGATATAGAACCAATTTTTCAACTTCATAAAGAAAACACGCCTGGAGCTTCTATAGAAAGAAATACTAATTTTATTAAATGGAGTTATGCAGAGGCAGAACCAGAGTTAGCTGAAATGCGAAAAAGAGAATTAAAAGATAATCTAAGATATTTTAGTGAAGATTTTGATTTAAATATTGTAGAAGGTGACAAGTTTCTTGAAGTAAAAAGTTCCAGTATAAAAGCATATAATAAACTTTATGAATTTATAGAGCATATTGATTTTGAATTTAATGCATTTATAGGAAATTTAAATCGTTTTCCTAAAATTGAAGAAATTTTAGCTTCAGATAGTTATATCTTTGAATTAAACTCAGTAATATTAGACAATTCTTATAAAATTGATAATCCAAGAGATATATTAAAATT
Source organism: Halanaerobiales bacterium (assembly GCA_035270125.1). Classification (NCBI taxonomy): domain Bacteria; kingdom Bacillati; phylum Bacillota; class Clostridia; order Halanaerobiales; species Halanaerobiales bacterium. Next base: position 909 of record DATFIM010000180.1, read on the forward strand.
GCTTTATAGTAATTAATAATAAAAATTATGATTGTTCTGGAGGTGAAAAAATGGGAGAATATATCAAAGCATATCTTATTACTTTAGTAATATTTTTTGGAATTGATCTTGTCTGGCTGGGGGTTATTGCCAAAGATATGTATAGAGATAAAATAGGGTTTATTATGAAAGAAAATTTTAACATGTCAGCAGCGATAATATTTTACATGGTATTTATTATTGGACTTATGTTTTTTGTAATTAACAGAGCAGTAGTTTTAGGAAGCTGGCAATATGCTCTTTGGGCAGGTATGTTTTTTGGTTTAGTAACTTATGCTACTTATGATATGACAAATTTAGCTACCTTAAAAGATTGGCCATTATCTTTGACAGTTATAGATATAATCTGGGGATCATTACTAAATGGAGCTACAGCGCTTATTAGTTATTTAATTTTAAGTAGTTTAAATTATTTTCAATAGTAATAATAAAACCTTCTTTTACGGTTTGATTACCGTAGAAGAAGGTTTTTTGTTATTTTTTAGACCTTACTTCATCAAGATAATTATAAATTGTGTAACGTGATACATTTAATTCATTAGCAAGAGTATTTATTGTATCCTTAATATTAAAAGCATTATTATCATCAAGATATTCTACAATTTTTAATTTATCTTCTTTTGTAAGAAGATGAACCGGTTTGTCAACCTGTTCTAAACTATTTTGAATTACAATATCCAAAAAGTCTTCTACATCTTCTGGGAATTTATTTCTAATTGATTCTTCTTCTTCAATATTACTTAATTCACTTAAAAATTGTTGAGCAATCTTTATATTGGTTAAATCAATATTAACACAAAAAGCTCCAATAATATCATCATTATCATTTTGAATGAGCACAGTTGAGGATTTTAATGGTCTGCCTTCATCAGTTTTAATTACATAATTTAAAATCATATCTTCATCTTCTTTTATAGAAGAAAGCATATTTTTTAATAATTCTGGAGCTCTATCCCCTATTTTGCGACCACTAATATGAGAATTTTCAATAGCTACTATTGAGGCTTCTCTTGTCATATCATGTAATACTATTTCAAAATGTTGACCTAAGGTTTTACCTAAAGCTTTAACAATTGGCTTAAATGAATTAAGTATATTAGAAACATTTTTTTTAGGCATATTTCTATCCTCCTATATTTTATCATTATTTTCTTTACTTAATTATAAGAAAAAAAGCTAAAAAAAGCAAAGTATTTGTTAAAATTTTTTAAGGCTTCTTGATTTATTTTAAGTTTTGTAATATAATGAATTCAAAATAAATAACAATATTCTGAAAACTAAATGTACATAAAAAAACTAAGGAGGAGATTAATTTGCAAACAGTTTTACATGGAAAAGACTTTATAACTCTACAGGAATGGGAGAAAGAGGAAATTGATACTTTGCTGGATGTATCTTTTGATTTGAAGAAGAAATTTGCTATGGGAATAGATACACCATATCTTAATAATAAGACAGCTATGTTAATGTTTTTTGAACAGTCAACAAGAACCAGAAACTCAATGGAAGCAGGACTTGCTCAATTAGGTGGACATGCAAACTTTCTTGATACCAGTACAATGCAGGTATCACATGGAGAAGTAGCAAAAGATACTGGAGTTATTCTTGGAAGTTATGGACATGCAATTGCCTGTCGTAATTGCAACTGGGGTGAAGGAAATAAATATCTAAGAAGTATGGCCGAACATGCAAAAGTACCTATTATGAATTTACAGTGTGACTTATATCACCCTATGCAGGGTCTGGCAGATCTAATGACAATTGTAGAAAAGAAAGATGAAACTAAAAATTTAAAAGTCTCTATCATCTGGGCTTATGCAACCAGTCATAAAAAACCTATTTCAGTTCCACTCACTCAAAGTTTACTTTTTCCACGCTATGCTATGGATGTTACTCTTGCTTATCCTGAAGGATATGATCTTCCTGATTGGGCTATTGAACAGGCGAGAGAAAATGCTGAAAAACATAATGGTGAATTTACAATTACTCATGATATGGAAGAAGCCTATCAAGATGCTGATATTGTAATTCCTAAAAATTGGGGAAGCTGGGTTAATAATCAAAGTACAGATGTAATTGATGAAAATCTGGAATCACATAAAGATTGGAAATGTACTGAAGATATGATGGAATTAGCAGATGATGATGTAATGTATATGCATGCTTTACCTGCTGATCGAGGAAATGAAGTAGAAGACTCTGTTATTGATGGACCACATTCTATAGTTTATGATGAAGCAGAAAATAGGCTCCATACAGCAAAATCGGTTATGACTTTAACAATGGGAGGACGCGGCTAATAATTTTTATCTTAAAATCTAATAAAGGAGGATTTTAATGAATACAAAAGAATTAGCAGAAAAAATAAAAAATGAAATTAATAATTATGAAGATGATATGATTAAATTTATGCAGGATGTTATTAGTATTCCAAGTGAAAGTTGTGAAGAAGAGGAAGTTGTAAATAGAGTAAAAGAAGAAATGGAAAAATTAGGTTTTGATGAAGTGGAAATTGATCCTATGGGTAATCTGATAGGGAAAATAGGAAATGGAGACCGAGTAATAGCCTATGATGCTCACTTAGATACAGTTGGTGTAGGTGATCCTGATGAATGGGAATGGGATCCATTTTCCGGTAAATTAGATAATGGTATTATTTATGGAAGAGGTGCTACTGAC
>DATFIM010000181.1 GCA_035270125.1 Halanaerobiales bacterium
TTTAGGTGCACTTTCAGTTAATACCGGTTTACATCCTTATGCTCTGGCTATGGCCTGTGGGATGGGGAGTGGAAGTATGATGACTGCTGCTTCTGGTTCTCTTGCTGAAGTTGTACCGGAGATGAAAGATACCATTCTGGCTTATGCAGCAACAAGTAATATGTTAACCGGGGTTACAGGACTTTATTCTGTTATTTTTCTCGGTTTACCTTTAGTTAACTTCTTATATGACAAATTTTCACCACATATAGGTAAGAAAAAGCGAGAAAAATATGAAGCTGAGAGGGGGAATAATGATGAGTAACCTTAGTTTTGAACATAGTTTAAATCAACTTAAAGTTCTTATTGTAGTTGCAATAATGATTTTGATTGGTCAGAGAATAGGTTATGGGATTCCAATTATGGATGCTATTCCAGGAATAATAATTGTAGTAGCTCTAGCCATGTTTGCTTTGATTATAAAAGAATCTTTTCCAAATATTAAGTTTCCAGCTTTTGCCTATGCCTCACTGGCAGCTTTGCTTTTAAGTATGCCTTTTATGCCAACTTCAGAATGGTTTTTACGCTATACCAATGAAGTAAGTTTTTTGGGAACAACTACTCCTATTTTAGCTTTTGCCGGTCTTTCAGTAGGAAATAAAATCCAGAAACTTAAAAATTTAAGCTGGAAGGTATTTATAGTTGCTATTGCTGTTTTCATTGGTACTTTCTTTGGCTCAGCTATAGTATCTCACATTATTCTCAAATTACAGGGGATAATCTAATTTAAAACTAAAAGAGCAGTATCTAATTATTTATTAAATAATTGGACTGCTCTTTTCTTAATGTGCTAAAATGAAGTAAAGGAGGTAGATTGTTTTGAAAAAGAATGAGCTTAAAAAGAAGGTAGTAGAAAGTATTGAAGAAAATCGAGATAAGATTATTGAATTAGGAAAAAAGATTTATGATAATCCTGAATTAGGATACAAAGAAAAGTATGCTACTGATTTAGTTTTTGACGCCCTTAAAGATTTAGGTTTAAAACCTGATAAAAATATTGCAGTAACAGGATGTAGTGCTTTAGCTGAAGGCTCTAAACCCGGTCCCAGAATAGCTTTTATGGGAGAAATTGATGCTATCTTATGTCACGAACATCCTGATGCTGATTCTGAAACTGGGGCTGTCCATGCCTGTGGCCATAATATTCAATCTGGAGTTATGTATGGAGCTGCATTAGGCCTGATGATGACTGAAGCTTTCAATGATCTAGCAGGTAGTGTTAAATTTATGGCAGTTCCAGCTGAAGAATATGTAGAATTAGAATATCGTTATGATCTAAAAAATGAAGGTAAAATTAAATATTTTGGTGGTAAACAGGAATTAATCAAAAGAGGTCATCTTGATGATGTAGATATGGCGATGATGATGCATTCTCTTAATTTAGGAGAACAGGGTCTTAAAGCACTACTTGGACCGAGCGGTAATGGGTTTGTAGGCAAAAAAGTACAATTTCTAGGTAAAGAATCACATGCAGGTTCAGCTCCTGAAGAAGGAGTAAATGCCTTAAATGCAGCCATGCTTTCAATTAATAATATAAATGCTCAAAGAGAAACTTTTGCTGATGAAGATAAAATCAGGGTCCATCCCATAATCACTAAAGGTGGAGATATAGTAAATATAGTACCAGCTGATGTTAGAATGGAAAGTTATGTGCGAGGAAAAAATGTAGAAGGTATTAAAGATGCAAATAAAAAGGTCAATCGTGCTATAAAGTCAGGAGCAATGGCTGTCGGAGCTGAGGTAAAGATTAATGATATTCCAGGTTATCTACCTTTATTAGATAAAAAAGAATTAGATGATATATTATTAACTAACTTAAGTGAATTTTTAGATGATGAAGATATTCAAAATGGTGGTACTTTTGCCGGTTCTTTTGATTTTGGGGATGTTTCTCACCTTATGCCAGCCCTCCATCCATTTTTTGGAGGTATAAAAGGAGATCTTCACACCAGAAATTTTGAATTAATTGATGAGGAGTTAGCCTATATTACTCCAGCCAAGACTTTAGCTATGACAGTTATAGATCTTTTATATGATGATGGACAAACTGCTAAAAATATAGTTGAAAATCATGAGCCAGCTTTAACTAAAGAGGAATATATAGATTTATTAGATAATTTTAGCAAAGATATTGATTTTAAAGCTAAAGATGAATAAAAATATTTAAGGATACATCTTATTTAAAGGGATGTATCCTTTTTTCCGAAGAAAGCAATTATAAAGATAACAACTCCAATAATTATTCCAATATATTTTGTGAAAAATCTCCAGTTAAAGATAAGAGGAAACATATCAGCTTTTAGCACATAATTTGCAAATATTAAGGAGAAACCACCTTCTGCAATTCCGGTAGCACCAGGAGTAGGTGCAAAATACATGAAAAAGAGAACAACTAGCTGGCTCAAAACTACCGGCCAGTAAGCAGGATCATAACCCATTCCCATCATTAAAAGTACTGTAAATGATAGTTCAGCCAGTAAAAATAGCATGGCAAAAAATAGGGAAAAGAAAACATATAATTTTTTACCTTTAAAAAAGGAACTTAAACTTTTTCCAAAAATATTTATTTCCTTAAAAAGAAATCTACTTGTGTTTTTGAATTTTTGATGTGATAATAAATTTTTATGTCTTAAAAA
>DATFIM010000182.1 GCA_035270125.1 Halanaerobiales bacterium
TGTGGAAATACGACAGCTAAGAGCTAGAATTTTATTAGAACTGTCAAGATTATTTTTCAAAATATAAGCTATGATTTTATCACCAGTATTATGTCTTGCTATATCCTCTCTAAATGCAATCATTTCTCCTTTTTTATCTGCTAAAAGAGCATTATGAACTCCGCCTGTTTTTTGAAAGATTTTCGATTTAGAACTGAGGTCATTAATGATTTTAAATATTAAAGAAGGTTTTATTTTATTTTTAATAAAATAGTCATCTTTTTCTTTGGTAATTTTATTCTTATTCTTAAAATCTTTTTTACTTTTTATTTTTATTATATTTTTATCATTAAGAAAAGTAATTTCAGATACTTCGTCCAATCCGTCAATAAGCCCTTCACAATAAGCTCTTCCCAGGGCCATCTCTTCTACATACACAGGACTGGCAGCAATATCATAATAATGCTCTCCATTAACTATAAGTCTATAAAATTCTTCTTTAACTATATAATCATTAGTTTTTTTAAATTTATTATTTTCAAACCTCAAAATCTCCTTTTTTTCAAAAAAATCTGTCATTTAATCTCACCTCAGCCTAAATAAAGCATTATAAAATTTTATCAACTACAAAATTTATTTATTTTTTCTAAATCTTTTTTGTAGTTAATATTAAAATATATTTTTTCTGGATCAGCCAATTTTTTTATTTGTTTTTCAGAAATAATTTTTAAATTAATTTCACTATAAAAATCAGTAATCTTTCTTTTTCCTAAATCAAGATTTCTTTCAATCGCCTTTAATGTCTCTTTTTTATAAACACTGGCAAAAGGCTCATAATAACCATTATATTTACCTACAAGTACATCATATTCTTTTTCATAGTTTTTTAAATAGCGAATATAATCAGCTTCCAAAAAAGGCATATCACAGGCTGTTAAATAATTTTTATCATGATCAGAATATTTCAAACCTGTATAGAGCCCCCCTAAGGGCCCTATTCCAGGTATTAAATCTTCTATAATTATTACATCTTTTAAAAATGAATATTTATCTTTATTTTGAACTACTAAGTAAATTTTATTGAAATAATCATTAAGCTTTCTCACTATTTTTTCAACCATCAGTTGATTATTCAATTCGATAAAAGCTTTATTACTGCCAAATCTACTACTTTCACCACCTGCCAGCAAAATAACATTCATATTCATCACCTTCAATCTATTCTACTTTTTCTATATTAACCGCCGTTACTTTTAATTCAGGTATTTTAGCTTCTTCGTCCAGAACCGGGTTAGTAAGTCTATTTGCAGGACTTTCTGCATAATGGAAGGGCATAAATATCTGTCCTTCCTGAACTCTTTCACCTATGCGGGCATTAGTTTTTACACTTCCTCTTCTGGAAGTAACTTTTACCCGATCACCTTCACTTATCCTTAATTTCTTAGCGTCTTTCTCATTTATTTCTACATAAGCATCTGGTTCATGATTATCAATTGCTTTAGAGTTTCTGGTCATTGTACCTGTATGGAAATGATAAAGCATTCTACCTGTCATCATAATATAATCATATTCCTCATCAACTTCTTCAGCAGGTGGAATATAACTTACAGTATGGAATTTACCTTTACCTCTTGCAAATTCTCCTTTATGGAGATATTTTGTTCCGTCATCATCGCGATCTGTACAGGGCCACTGAAGACCACTTTCACCCAGTCGATCAAGATGAATACCTCCATAAATAGGTGTAACTTCAGCAATTTCATCCATAATTTCAGCAGGAGATTCATAATCCATTTCATAACCCATTCTAGTAGAAATTTCACTTATTATTTCCCAATCTGCTCTTGCTTCTCCTGGGGCTTCAATAGCCTGATTTACTTTTTGAATTCTTCTTTCAGTATTAGTAAAGGTTCCATTCTTTTCAGCAAAACAAGCAGCAGGTAGAACTACATCAGCAAATTTAGCAGTTTCTGTAAGGAAAATATCTTCTACTACTAAAAAGTCAAGACTGTTTAAAGCCTCTTCAATATGTTTTTGATCTGGATCAGAAATAACAGGATTCTCACCAATAACATACATTCCTTTAATTTCTTCACCAGCCTGATTAAATATCTCAACAACTGTTTTTCCTATCTCTTCAGTAAGTTCTTCTGTTTCCCAGGCTTTTGCAAACTTTTCTTTCATTTCTGGATCATCAACTGATTGATAACCTGGATAAACATTAGAAAGTGCTCCAAGGTCACAGGCACCCTGCACATTATTTTGACCTCTAAGTGGATTTACACCAGTACTTTCTCTTCCAACATTACCTGTAAGAAGAGCAAGGTTAGCTATTGAAAGCACATTATCTGTCCCTGTTTTATGCTGAGTTATACCCATTGCAAAATATATTGAACCTCTGTCTCCATTTGCATATAATCTAGCTGCCTTTCTTATTTTTTCAGCAGCAACACCTGTTATTTCTTCAACTTTTTCCGGTGTATAATCTTCTACTACACTTCTCATATACTCATAATTCTCAGTTCTATTTTCAATAAAATCTTTATCTTCAAGACCTTCTTCAATAATTACATTCATTAATCCATTGATTAAAGCTACATCTGATCCAGGTTTTTGTTGAATAGCAACATCAGCCATACCTGAAAGCTCTATTTTACGAGGATCAGCTACAATAAGATCTGTTCCTGTTTTTAAAGCCTTTTTCATTTTACTACCAATAACTGGATGATTTTCAGTTGGATTTGAACCAATAACAAAAATTACATCTGAATCTTCTATTTCTCTTATTGAGTTGGTCATTGCTCCTGATCCAAAAGCCTTAACTAAACCAGCAACTGTAGAAGCATGACAGAGACGAGCACAATGATCCACTGAATTGGTACCAATTACCGCTCTCATAAATTTTTGCATCAAATAGTTTTCTTCATTAGTACATTTAGCAGAACTCAAGCCAGCTAAAGCTTTTCCACCATATTCATCTTTAATTTCAGTAAGTTTTTCTGCAACAATTTCTAAAGCTTCATCCCATTCTGCTTCTTCAAATTCCCCATTTCTTTTAATTAAAGGTTTTGTTAAGCGATCAGGATGATTGACAAAATCATAACCAAAACGTCCTTTTACACAACTCTCTCCGGCAGGGTTGGGAGTATTTTCTCTATAAACAGAACCAACTTCTACTATTTCTCGCCCCTTAGTCTTTAATTCTAACTGACAGCCAACACCACAGTAGGGACAGGTAGTTACAGTTTTTTCAAAATCATATTCTCTACCTTTTCCCTCTGAAGGTATATAGCTTAAGGCATCAGTTGGACACATATCCACACATTGTCCACAGTAGACACAGGTAGATTCTTCTCCACCTAAACCATCATCATTAGCCGCACCTATTTTAGTAGCAAAACCACGTTCAACAAAATCTATAGCATCTGAGCATTGTATTTCTTTATCAACTCTAACACACTTACCACATAAAATACATTTATCAGGATCTACCTGAATAAATTCATTATCTCTTTCTATACTAAATCTTTCTTCATTTTTAGTACCATAACTGGATTTTTTAATTCCATATTCATAGGCAAGATCCTGTAATTCACAATTTCCATCAGCCTCACAGGTCATACAATCTAGAGGATGATCAGAAATCAATAAATCAAGTATAGTTTTACGAGAATCAATAACTCTTTCACTATCAGTTTTTACTTCCATACCCTCCTGAACTTCAGTTGTACAGGAAGTTTTTAGGCTACCATCATCCATATCTTCTACAAGACACATTCGACAGGCACCAACATCAGTTAAGTAGGGACTGTGACAGAGAGTAGGTATATCAATATCATTTTCTTTAGCTACTTCTAATACTGTTTGTCCTTTTTTAGCTTTGTATTCATTATTATTTATAGTTATTTCCATAACTTAATTTCCCTCCTCAGCTGCTGTAATTAATTCCTCATATTCATCTTCAAAAAATTTAATTGTACTTAATACTGGATTAGGAGCAGTCTGGCCCAATCCACAGAGGGAAGTCTCTTTTATTACTTTTCCTAGATGCTTTAATTTTTCAATATCTCCCTTTTGCCCATTATCATCAAGTATTCTTTCTAAAATATCCAGCATTCTTTTGGTTCCAACTCTACAGGGAGTACATTTACCACAGGATTCATCCTGGGTAAAATCAAGGAAAAAACGAGCAACATCTACCATAGAATTTTCTTCATCCATTACTATTAATCCACCTGAACCAACAATTGCTCCAATTTCTTTTAATGATTCATAATCTATTTCTAGATCAAGATATTCTTTAGGTATTGTACCTCCAGATGGCCCACCAATTTGGGCAGCTTTAAATTCTTTCCCTCCAGGTATTCCACCTGCTATATCAAAAATTATTTCTCTTAAAGTAGTCCCCATTGGAACTTCGACCAAACCTGTATCTTTTACATCACCTGCTACAGCAAAAACTTTTGTACCTTTGCTATTTTCAGTACCAATATCATTAAACCATTCACTACCATTTAAAACAATAGGAACTATATTTGCAAAAGTTTCTACATTATTTATTACAGTAGGTTTGCCCCACAATCCTGAATTAGCTGGGTAAGGAGGTTTAGTACTAGGTTGACCTCTTTTGCCTTCAATTGAAGCAATTAAGGCAGTTTCTTCACCACAAACAAAAGCACCTGCTCCTACTCTAACTTCAAGATTAAAATCAAATTCACTATCAAATAGGTTTTCTCCTAAATATCCTTTTTCTTCAGCCTGTTTAATAGCAGTCTTAAGATTTTTTACTGCCAAAGGATATTCTGCTCTTACATAGACAAAGCCTTGATCTGCACCTATAGCATAACCGGCAATTATCATTGCTTCAATTACACTATGAGGATCACCTTCAAGAATACTACGATCCATAAAAGCACCAGGATCACCTTCATCTGCATTACAGACTACATATTTTTGATCACCATCAGCTTTATGAGTTAACTCCCATTTAAGACCGGTGGGAAAACCTGCTCCACCTCTTCCTCTTAATCCAGAATTTTTTATTTCTTCAATGACTTCTACGGGTTTTTTTTCATTTAATACTCGTTTTAGAGCCTGGTAACCAGATCTATCAATATATTCTTCTATTTTATTAGGATCAATAATACCAGTATTTCTAAGTGCAATTCTACGCTGATTCTTCATAAATCTAAGAGACTTAAAATCTTCTATTGATTCATCATGTTCTCTTGTTAATAATTCTTCTACCACTTCTCCATTTTCTAGATGCTGCATTACTATTTTTTCAACATCACTAACTTTTAGATTACCATAAAAAGTGTTATCAGGTTTAATAATTACAATTGGTCCCAGACTACAGGGACCGACACATCCTGTTTTATTAATCACTTCTTTTATCTCATAATCTTTATCTAAATCTTCTCTTTTTAGTTGTCTCTTAAATTCTTCTTCAACCTCTTCTGCTCCTGCTGAAAGACAGCCCGTTCCAGCACAAATTAAGATTTCTTTTTTTGCCATATTTTCACCTCTAATAATTTTCCAAAATTTCCGGTACTTTTTCCGGAGTTACTTCACCATATACTTTATCATCTATCATAATTACAGGTGCCATACTACAGGTTCCCAGACATCTTGTTACTGTCATTGTAAATTTATCATCATCACTTGTTTCTCCAACTTCAATTTCTAATTCATTCTCTAATTTCTCCATTATATCCTCTGCACCTTTTACATAACAGGCAGTGCCCATACATATACCAATTGTATGTTCTCCCTTTGGTTCAGTATTAAAAATTGAATAAAAACTAATTACACCATAAATTTCACTCATTGGTATTTCCAGTTTTTTACTAACATGTTTTTGTACTTCTAAAGGTAAATAACCAATCTTTTTTTGAATATCATTAAGTACCGGTATCAAATTTCCCTTTTTCTCTTTATGCTTTTCAATAATCGGATCAAGTTCTTCTAGTTTTATATTAGCCATATTAGCCCCCCAAAAAATTGTTATTTTATATATTAAAAAAATTATATTTAAAAATTGAGTTAATAAAAACTTCAAGAAATAAAGTAATTATCCTGCTTAATTTTAAAAGTTTTTAGACTTTTCTTTCTTGTGAGAAAAATATCAAAAAACCGAGAAGCTTGCCAGTTTAACAAGGCTCCTCGGTTTAATATTTATTTTAATTATTTACTTTTTTTATTCCTCAGTAGTATAATAACTATCTACCATTCTTTCTATTTTAATATCATCATTTTTATATAAATCAATATATGAATCATCAACTCTGATTATTGGTTTATCCTGATGGCGGGGATTAATAAATACTATTTCTGCTTCTTTACCATTATTTAAAATGACTTTTTCATTGACGAAATAGTTAGGCATTTTATCTAAAAAAATATTAAGTAAATCATAATCAAAATCTCCAAAGGTTTCTTCCCTAAATAATTTTATAGCCTCAAAGGGAGTTGACTCAGGTTGATAAATACGGTTGGCAGTAAGAGCATCAAAAGTATCAACTATCGCAATAATCCTACCAAAAAGAGGTATATCTTTTCCTTTTAATTTTAGAGGATAACCATTTCCATTATAACGTTCATGATGAGTTAAAATTCCCTGTGCTGTTTCAGCAGCGACATGTTTTGCATTCTGGGCCATTTCATACCCATAAATACTATGTTTTTTCATTTTTTCATATTCTTCACTGGTTAATTCTGATGGTTTATTCAAAATTTCATCGGCAATTTTAGCTTTACCTAAATCATGCATTAAACCAGCTTCAGTCAGTCTAAAAGTCCTTTCTTTATCAAATTTTAACCAATTACCAAACATATAAGCCAAAACTCCTACATTCAAAAGGTGACAGTAAGTATACTGGTCAACCTCTCTAACTTTAGTTAATAAATCGATCATTTCACTTTCGTCACCGATACCTATTATATCTTTAGTTATATCTTTAACATCATCATATTCAATTTGTTCAAGGTTTCTGGCTTTTTTAAATATACCTTTCATCTCATCTATTTCTTCCTGATATTTCATTTCTGCATTTTGGGTTCTATCTAAATTCTTCTGTATTTTTTCTTTATTTTCATTATATACATAAACATAATCTGAACTTAGTTTCTTTAATCTTTTTATCTTTTTTTTATCTAAAATAGTACCAGCAGGGAGTAAAATACCGCCAAAATCATACTCAATATCATTAGCAAGTTTCATACCTGCTTTTAATTCATCTATTTCGATATTTATTTTATTCTGACTTTGAAAATTATCATCCATTTTAGTCCCTCCTCTAGTACTATTTTCTGCAATAACTGGACTATTCCCTTCATATTTTAAATATTTTTAATATAAATATATAAAAACAGGCCTTTTGAATCATCATTAGACCTGTTTAAAATTTTTATTTTATTTTAATTAATTCTATACCTTTCTCATCAGAATTAAGGTTGCCACTATATAATTTTTCTTGAGAATTATTCCAATGCTCATGAACTCCCAAACTTGTTAGATAACTTCCATCTTTTTCAGGATCATATCTTTTGCGTGAAAATTCCTGAGGTTTAGCAGCTTCATGAAGATAATTTTCAGTATAATTTAATAAATTTGTTTCATTTCTCAAAAAATCAAATGCCACTGAATCTATGGCCACTGGATCCTGTGAAATAAAAATACTTGAACTCCAATCTCCATTAAAAGGTTCTAAAGACCAACGAT
>DATFIM010000183.1 GCA_035270125.1 Halanaerobiales bacterium
GACATTCTTTATGGATATACTTCTGGCAACTAATATAACATTTTCAATGGTTGTAATTCTGGTAAGTATTTATACCAGTGAACCTTTAGAAGTATCAGTTTTTCCCTCATTATTACTATTTGCCACACTTTTTCGGCTGGCCCTTAATGTTTCAACTACTCGCCTGATTTTAGGTCAGGGATATGCTGGAGAAGTAATAAATAGTTTTGGTAATTTTGTTGTTGGTGGAAATTATGTCGTCGGATTTATTATATTTCTTATTTTAGTAATTATACAGTATATAGTTATTACTAAAGGTGCAGAAAGAGTTGCTGAAGTTGCTGCCCGTTTTACCTTAGATGCTATGCCTGGTAAGCAGATGAGTATTGATGCTGATTTAAACTCTGGGTTAATTAGTGAACAGGAAGCTAAAGAACAGAGAAAGAAAATAAGACAGGAAGCTGATTTTTATGGAGCTATGGATGGTGCAAGTAAGTTTGTAAAAGGTGATGCCATAGCCGGAATTATAATTACTATTATAAATATTATTGGTGGTCTAATTGTTGGTATGGTTCAGCAGGGAATGGGTTTTGCTGAGGCTGCTCAAACCTATACTCTTTTAACAGTTGGTGATGGTCTTGTCAGTCAGATACCTGCTCTTTTAATATCTTCTGCAACCGGTATGGTTGTAACCAGAGCTGCTGCTTCTGGTGATATGGGTACAGATATGGCTGATCAGCTAACAGGCCAGCCTAAGGCTTTAATGATTTCAGCAGGTGTTTTATCAGTTTTAGCTGTAGTACCTGGATTACCATTTTTTCCATTTTTGATTTTAGCTCTTATAATTGGTTCATTAGGATTTGTTCTTTATAGAGAAGAAGCTCAGGAAAAAGAAGAAGCTGAAAAGAAGGAAGAAGCTGAAGAAGAAATTAGTAGAGAGAAAACACCTGAAACTGAAGAACTGACAAATTTAATACAGGTAGATCAAATGGAAGTTGAAGTTGGGTATAATCTAATCTCTCTTGTTTTGCCTGAACAGGGTGGAGATTTTATGGATAGAGTTGCGATGATTAGAAGACAGACAGCAATGGAAATGGGAATAATCGTTCCTCCAGTTAGAATACTGGATAATTTACAGTTAGAACCAAATGTTTACCGAATAAAACTAAAAGGTGTAGAAATAGATAGATATGAAATATTACCTGATCATTATTTGGCAATGGATTCAGGAGTAACTACTGAAGAGATCGATGGAGTAAAAACTACTGAACCTGCTTTTGGAACTGATGCTATTTGGATTAGTGAAGACCAAAAAGAAAGAGCAGAGCTGGCCAATTATACAATTGTAGATCCACCTTCAGTTATGGCCACTCATTTAACAGAATTGATAAAAGACCATGCTCATGAACTTCTCGGTAGACAGGAAGTACAGGAACTTATAGATAATATTGAAGAAAATTATCCAGCAGTTGTTGATGAATTAGTTCCAGATTTAATGTCTTTAGGTGAAATTCAAAAAGTTTTACAAAATTTATTATGGGAAGGTGTTCCCATCAAAAATCTGGTTACTATTTTAGAAACTTTAGCTGATTATGCAGTAAAAACTAAGGATATACAAATTCTTACTGAATATGTAAGACAGGCTCTATCAAGGCAGATAACTACTTTATATAAAGAAGAAGATAATAAGTTATATGCTGTTACCCTTGATCCGCAACTGGAAGAAGAATTAAATCAATCATTAGAACAATCTGATCAGGGAAATTATCTTGCTTTAGATCCTCAGAGGGCTCAAAATATAATAGAAAAAATAGCTCAAACACTACAACCCTTATTACAGCAAGGACATGAACCTATACTTTTAACTGCTCCTCCGATTAGAAGACCGATTAAAGAAATGACATATAGATCTTTTGAGGAATTAGTTGTTTTATCCTATAATGAATTACAAAATGACCTTGATCTTCAAATTCTTGGGACGGTGAATTAAATGAAAGTAAAAAAATATGTTGGAGATACAATACAGGATACTATTTTTAAGGTAAAAGCTGACCTCGGTTCAGATGCTATTATTTTAAATACGCGCAAATACAAAAAGGGTGGCTTTCTTGGCTTGAAAATTTTTGGGGAAAAGAAAGTTGAGGTTTTGGCTGCTCTTGAAGATGATAATAGTGATGTTTCTAATGAAAAAACATTGGAAGAAATAGATAAACTAAAAAATATGTTAAATAATATGGAAAGAGAAAGAAAAAAAGAAGGAACTTATGAAGAAAATCTTTCTCCTGAAATAGCTGATATTTATAATAATTTGTTAGAACAGGGGGTAAAAGAAAACATAGCCCAGGAATTAATAGAAGATTTAAAAGATGATAATGAAGAAATTAATATTGATCAGTTAAAAAATAATATTAAATCTGCAATTGGTAATCCTGCACCTATAAACAGAGGGCAGTCTTTGAAGATAATTGCTTTTATCGGGCCGACTGGGGTTGGAAAAACAACTACTATTGCTAAATTAGCTGCTAAATTTGCTTTACAGGAAGAATTAGAAGTAGGAATGGTAACTGCTGATACTTATAGAATAGCAGCAGTCCAGCAGTTAGAAACTTATAGTGATATTATGAATATTCCTCTTGAAGTTGTTTATAGTGAAAAAGAATTAAAAGAGGTTATTAATGGAAAATTTGAAGATTTTGATCTTATATTTCTTGATACTGCTGGAAGTAGCTGGACTGATAAAATGCAGTTAGGAAGATTGAAAAATTTTACTGATAAAGATTTAGTAACTGAAACTCATCTTTTAATTAGTCTTAACACTAAAACAGAGGATATTAATAAAATTCTTGATAATTTTTCAACATTAGAACCAGATAAAATAATATTAACCAAAGTTGATGAAGCTTCTAAATATGGTGATATTATAAATTTAAGAAATAAATATAATTTACCTTATTCATATATTACTTATGGCCAGGATGTACCTGATGATATAGTGGAGGCAGATACTAATAAATTATTTGAATATTTGTTAGGTGATAATTATGAATGATCAGGCATCTTCTCTTAGAAAAATGATGAAAAATAGTTCCAATAAAAGCAAAGAAAATAATATTCAAGAAAATGTAAAAAATATTGATTCTAAAACTAGAGTAATTGCTGTAGCCAGTGGTAAAGGTGGAGTTGGGAAAACCAATTTAAGTGTAAATTTGGCTTATGCTCTTTCAGATATGGATAAAAATGTTCTGGTTATGGATGCAGATATCGGGATGGCTAATGTTGACATTGTAATGGGATTAACCTCTACTTATAGTTTAAAACATGTTATGGAAGGTAAATGTAAAATTGAAGATGCGATAGTAAAAACACCTTCAGGAATTAATGTTTTGACAGGTATTTCTGGAGAAGAAGATTTTATAGATGTAAGTTCTGATGAAGTTCAGCGTTTACTGGCTGCTTCTTCACATTTGCAGGAAAATTATGATATAATTATCATTGATATAGGGGCAGGAGCTCATCCTGATGTCTTAAATTTTATAATGGCTGCTGATGAAACTTTAATTGTTCTTACTCCTGAACCTACTGCTATTATGGATGCTTATAGTTTATTAAAGATATTGTCCAATCATAATTATAGAAGTGATTTAGGATTAGTTGTGAATATGGTTGAAAATAATACTGAAGGGAAAGAAGTAATAGAAAGAATGAAAGGTGTAATTAAAGAATATTTAGATATTAAACTTGAGTTAACTTCTAATATTCCCTATGATAAAAAGGTAGTTAAATCTGTAAAAAAACAACAATCTATTTTCGAATTATATCCAAACTCTTCAGTAGTAAAATCTTATAAAAATACTGCAGCAAGACTTATTGATAAAGAAGAAACTTCTTCACAAAATATGAAAAGTTTCTTTTCCAAAATTGTAGGAATGTTTAAAAAGGGGTAGGAGGTGTCTTTAATTACAGATAAAAAATTAAGAGTAAATCAAAGTATTGACATAGAAGTAAAAAAAGGACTATATAAAGGTACATTTCCAAGTAAAATAGATGAAGTTAATGAAGAAAACATTAAAGTTTTAGCTCCTTATCGGAATGGAGAAATTGTTCCTTTAAGAGCTGGAACAGAAGTTAATATATTTTTCACAGGAAATGATGCTGCCTATAAATTCAATTCTGAAATAATTGATAGAATAAAAGAACAGGTAAAATTACTGATAATTACTCCTCCAGAAGAAATTGTGAGAATTCAAAGACGTGATTATTTTCGCCTTGATGTAAAAAAAGATGCGAAATACAGAAAACTTGATGATTATGAACTTGGAGATGAAATAGATTGTAATAAAAGTTTTATTGAAAGTCAGACTATTGACCTCAGTGGTGGGGGAGTTCGCCTTGTTAATGAGAGTGATCTTGAAGAGGGAGATTTTATTGAATTAATGATTGACCTTTCTGGAATTAAAGAAGTTATGATTTTAGGAGAAGTTAAACAGGAATACAGTCTTCCAAATGGTGAAGCTGTTGGAGTTGAATTCGAAGATATTTCCCGTCAGGCCAGGGATGAAATTATTGGCTGGCTCTTTGATTATCAAAGAGAATTAAGAAAAAAAGGGATGTTGTAAATGAGAAATAATATTTTGATTTCTTTATTTACAGGCATTATAGCATATTCTCTTACTACTTTGATTAATTTAATAAATGCTAATCCTCTAAAAGAAGTTTTATATAATGGAATTATAGCTTTATTTGTAGTTGCTCTTATAACTTTTTTAATAACTTATATTCTCGATAATTATCAACCAGATAAAAATAGTAAAAAAGGAACAGCAGGAGATAACAATAAGAAAAAGAATAATAAAAGTAATAGAGAAGAAAAAGAAGCTGAAGAGGAAAGTAAAGAAGATGAATTTTCACCAATGGATCCTACTGTCTTAGAAGTTGAAGAGGAAGAATCCAACTAACTTAAGGAGAGTTTTTTATGATTGATAATTATGAACTCTGGAAAGAATATAAAGAAAATAATTCCTCTGAAGCAAGAGAAAAACTTATAAAAGAGTATCTTCCTCTTGTTAAATATCATGCCGGGAGAGTAAAAATGATGGTCCCGGAATTTGTAGAAAAAGATGATTTAGAAAGTTTTGGAGCTCTGGGTTTAATTGATGCCTTAGAAAAATTTGATCATACAAAAAAGATAGAATTTTCTACTTATGCAAATAAAAGAATTCGCGGAGAAATAATTGATCATTTAAGAAGTCTTGATTGGCTGCCTCATTCTCTTAGAAGAGATGGTAAAAAATTAAAAAAAGTTGTGGAAGAAATGACTCAAAATTTGGGAAGAAGACCTACAGTTGATGAAGTTTCCGAAAAGATCGATTTTTCTCACAAAAAAATAAATAATTTATATTATAAACTATATTCATCTCAATGGGTCTCTCTTGATCAGGAAATAGGTGATGGAGAAAATACTATTCTCGATACTATTAGTTCTAAAAAAAATAATAACCCTTTAAGAAAATTAAAT
>DATFIM010000184.1 GCA_035270125.1 Halanaerobiales bacterium
AGCTGAAATAATTGAAAAAGAAGTTCCAGGTATACCTGAAAAAATGAGAATGGATACAGTGAAAATCACTCCAATGGCTGCTCTTTCCAGAGCAAAAGCTGGAATTAGAGGAAAAACATTAATTGTTAATTTACCTGGCAGCCCAAAAGCTGTAAGAGAATGTCTGGAATCAATTATAGATATATTACCTCATGGAGTAGATATATTACGTGGGAATGTTACTGAACATAATCATAAAGATGAATAATTAGTGATATAAAAGAGGATCCCCTAATATTAAAGGGATCCTTGTGTTTGTTTTATTTTTCTTCGAATTTTTGACTTAAGTCTATATCTCTTTTTTTGTGATCAGTAAAGCGTTCTGTTAGTTCTTCTAAACGATCATTCAATTTTTTACTTAAGTATAATAATAATTTAACACTTGAACGGTGATGAGTATTAAAAAAATCTAATAATTTATTTCGTTCTATTTCAATTACTTCTGTTGCTTCTTCACTAATTATTTCTACTAAATATTTATCACTTTTACTGGAAAATAGTGAAGTTTCTCCAAAATGTTCACCTTCATTTAAATAACCAATAAAAATTTCCTCATTACTATCATCTTCCCCTTTTATTATTTTTACTTTTCCGGTAATAATAATATAGATAAACAAGTCTTTATCACCTATATTAATTATTGTTTCATCTTCTTCATAATGTTTGAAACTTGAAATTTTGAGTAATTCTTTTATTTCTTGTTTTGCAAGTGTTGAAAAGAATGGAAAGTTAGAAATTTTATCAATATTTTCTTTATTAAAGACCATGCCATTAGGGAAATGAAAACTTTCTTTTTTTACTGATTCTTTTTTAATTAATGCTCCCTTTTCAATTATTTTTTCTAATTTGAGATTGTTTTCTACTGCAAAAGAAAGTAAATTTTCCCATTTGTTTTGTAATTTAAGATAATCATCAAAAACATTAGTTTTAGGTATTGCTTCATGTTTACTTAAATATATATTTTTAATAGTAGATTCACTGGCTTTTCTTTCTCCCTGACTCAAATAATCAAGGGCTAAAATTATATTAGTTTTAAAGACTTCATCATCAAGACTGTCTCTTAAAAACTCTCCAGGATAGGGATCAAAATCCTCTGGTTCTATTTTTAACATATTAGGTTGTTCATATTGACCTCTTAATTTTTCTCTTTCATAATAGAATCTAAATATATCCTGTCGTAAACGCTGCCAAATGGGATGATGTTTTTCTGGAGGTATATGTTTAATGTTTAATTTGTTATCCAGAAAAAAATTAAAATTAAACATTCTTGAATTTATAACATAATCTATATCTTCTCCACGAGGAAGATTAGGGTCGAAAGGAACTACTTTTAATAGTGATCTATGGATAACCATACAGCCTCCAAAAGCAAAAGGAGTTGATTTTAATCGAGGTTTTTTATTGATTACTTTATCAAAAGCTTTTGCTTTACTGCCAAAACGATCCCAAAAGGTCATCCAGGGTTCCATTTCAACATCATCATAATATTCATCCTGAGAATTTAAATAATAACCAGCAATTCCATCAATACTCTGTCCATAAAATCTTCCTCCAATAAATTCTATCGCTTTATTCATAAAATCAGGATCTTCAAATATTTCATCATCATCAATTAAAACTACTACTTCTGCTCCCATAATATAGGCTGGATAAAGGCACATGTTACGAACATTAGAATATCCACTTAACTTTAAAAGTTCCGTTTCTGCTAACATATTGTGATTATTATAAAAGTTTTTGATTTCATTAAGCTGTTTATCAGCAAATAAATAAGTTTTAACTGCAGGATTTACTTTTTTTACAATCTTTTTTACTTTTTTGTAAGCATCTTCTCTGATTTCAGGAGTAGTAGTTACAATAGGTATTATTAAATCAAAATTTTTGTTACTCAATATTTCAATACTTTTTAAAGTTCGGGCAAGGGTACCTTTCTGGTCAAGTGGAGTTGGATGGTCATAAATATCATCTCCAACCTGCCACCCAGTGCTAGAATTCCTTCCCCAATAGGTAGGTATTACCATAAAAGTTTTCATCTAATTCCCCTCCTTTACAGTTTCTAGATATAATTTTTCAAGTTGATCTGCAACTTTATTCCAGGAGAAGTTATTATGGGCATATTGTTTGGCAATTTCCCCCTTTGTTTTTTTATCATTTTCTTTTAGAGAAGATATAATTGATTTGGCTAAAGCTTTATAATTATCTTCAGGAAAAAATCTTCCAACTTCATTATTTATAAAATCAGTTAACCCACCTGTTTTTGAGGCAATTACTGGAGTTCCACAGGCCATAGCTTCTAAAGCCACTAAGCCAAAAGGTTCATCTCTTGAAGGAACTACTGCTACCTTGGCAATACTATTAATTTTAGCTATGTTTTCTTGAGGCTGGTTTCCAAGGAAATAGAAATTTTTTAAATTTAATTTTTTGGCTCTATATTTCAATTCTTCTCTCAATTCACCATCTCCACTAATTAATGTGACCACATTATTAAACTCTTTTTCATAAATTTTTCCTGCTTCGAGTAATAGATCTACTCCTTTAAAATGTGTTAATTTTCCAACAAAGCTTACTATTTTATCACTAGCTAAGGTATTTTTATTTTCAAGCAATTCTTTACTGAGTTCATCTAGATCAACTTCACGCGGGGAAAATAAATTTTCATCAAAACCATTCCAGATTAATTGAATTTTATCCTCATTTATATTGTAATGTTCTTTTATTTGTTCTTTTACTTTTTTTGAGACTGCAACTATTTTATAAGCATTTTGGGCCCCTCTTAAGGCTGCATGATGATATCTTCTATCTTTTATAAATCCTTTTATATCTGTGCCATGAGAGGTTACAAGATAGGGAATATCTAAATGACTAACTGCGTAAGGTGCAATCCAGAGATGTTGACAATGAATTAAATCTGGATTAAAAAATTCAATTTCATCTTCGATAGTACTTTTGAAAATATTAAAATACTCATTCATTTCTTCCCTAGAAAAATCATAAAATGTTTTATTACTTTTAGGATGAGTAGTAAAACAGGGGAATTGTGGATAAAAAATTGTAGTTACAGGAAAAGGATATTGATCATTTACTTTTTTATTATCTACTATTATTACTTTCACTTCAAAACCCTTGTTCATCATTTTAATAGCAATATTTTTGGTATAAATTCCACTTCCTGATCCTTCCAAAGGAAAATGATTAATTAAAAGTAGTTTCATTTAAGGCACACTCCTTTTTTAATTTTCTTTTCACTTCATTCCAGGCAGCAATAGTTTTATAATACTCTTCTATCATTGTATCTAGCTGATTATAAGAACTTAGAAAAATATCACCTAAATCTAAAAATCTTTTTTCATTGAGATGAAAAGCTAATTCTCTACTTCCAATTAACAAATTTTTATATTCTCTTTTTAATTTTTTATTCCATTCTTTTTGAGTCTGCTGCCCGGTTTTAGTATATAACCAATTCAAGAAATGATTTCTACCCAACCAACCTGTGGAAGCATAATATATTCTATCTTTAACATTTTTATCATCTAAAGAAGGTTTTTTAGGAAAATTTTCATAAGTGTTGTGAAATATTTTCAAATCAATGTCTATTATTCTGAATCTACTTTTATTAATAGTTTTTGTAAATAAAGTATCTTCTCCTCTTCCTAAAAAAAGTTTATTTTTGAAAATATAAGTGGTAGAATAAAAGGGAGGAAGGATGTTGAAATATTTAAGATTGATAGCTAAATTACCACCAAGAATTTTATTTGTATTTTTTATTTTTCTTTTGTGGGAAGCATATTTAAGGCCATGAATGGAATTTTTAAGGAAATTATAACAGTTTTCTTTTTCTAAACCTATTAAAAATTTTTTAAGAAAATTCAATTTAAGAGGAGGTAGTATATAATATCCCGAATAATCGCTACTGGTGATTATAGTTTTAGGTAATTTTAAATATTTTAGATGTTCTTGAAAAAAATCAATTTTTTCAAAGTAGGTGTGATATGAATTTTTTTTAAGAAGATAAGGGTAAACGTCTGTATCTATAAAGAAAAGGTAATCAATAGGAGAGCTATAAGTGAGAGCTGTTAGTAAAGCTATGTTTCTATATTGTCCATAAGGGAGAAGTTTATATTTAGCAAAAAAGGGAGATGAAGTTAGATTTTTTATATTTTTAGATGAGATACCTAATTTTTTAAGTTTTTCCTGTAAAGGAGGATCATTATTTGCTTTTACTATTTTTAGTTTAGTATTAAATTCATTTAAAATATTTTTTAATTTAATATAAGTATTATCTTCTATTCCATGTGAATAAACAATAATAAGGACTTTAATCTTAATATTGTGATTATAAGCATTTTCAATGAAATCTTTATAAGGAGAGATTGAATCTAAATATTTGGTAATAACCGCCAGGGCTATGTTTTTTGAACTCATAAAATCATCTTCTCTCTTTGTTAAAAATATATTAAGTTGTCAATATAATAATTATATCATGATTGCAAATTAAAACCAAGTTCAGAAATTTTTGATTTAATATAAAAAATTAGATATTATTAATGTAGAAAGAATTAAAAAGAGAAGAGGGGTAGGGATGTTTGAAAATATAAGAAAATATATAGTAAGATTTTTTTGGGACCAACCAAATAGATATAAAAAAACATTTAAGAATAAGAAAAATATCACAAACTTAAGAAGAATGAAATTTTTCTTGGTTTTTTTTACTTTTATGATGTTTGTAAATTTGTCTTTACAGTCTATTAAGGATTTTTTGACTTATAGTTTTTATTTTCAAGTAATAATATTTGTTATATCGCTTTTTTTGATCTATTTTTATTTCAAAAAAATTCCAGAAGAAATAGATGTAGTAGAATCAAATCAAAAAAATTTATTTTATATAACTTTAGTTTTTATTTTAAGTTGGCCTGCAATTAGAGCTGGATATTTTAATTTTGATGATATTTCTATATTTCTATACATTATTACCATATTTTTTATTTCAGCTATTTTTTATATAAAATGGAAATTATATTTACCAATTATATCTTTAATTACATCACTAATTTTACTTTTAAATTATATTTTTGGATTAATGTACATAGAATTTTTTTCTAGATTTCTTTTATTATTAAATAGTTGTGTTTTTGGTTTTATTATTTCTCGAGTTTCATATATTACTTTTATGGAGAATTTATTAAAATTAAAAGATACTGAGAATGAATATAAGAGTATTATAGAAAAAAATAATAGATTAAAAGATGTTTTGAGTAATAAAAAAGAGATAAATAATGATCTTAATGATGAATTAAGGGAAGTAAAAGAAAAATTATCATTTGCTTTAGAAAAAGCAGAAACAGGATTGTGGGAATGGAATATTGAAGATGATAGAATAATATATAATAAAGAGTGGGCTAAAATTCTTGATTATCATGTAAATAAATTAGATGGAAGAATTGAAACCTGGAGAGATTTAATACATATTGAAGATAAAAATAAATTTGATGAAATGGTAAATAAAATAAAAGCAGCTAAGGAAAAAGAATTTGAATTTGAACACAGATTGAAAACTGGAGATGGAAATTGGAAATGGATGTTGGCCTATGGTAAAGTATTTAAAGAAAATGAAGATGGAAAACCGCTTAAAGTGGTAGGTATTCACAAGAATATTAATCTAATTAAAAAGTTGGAAAAAACGATAGAAAATGATGAAGAAAAATTGGAAAAAATTCTTAATAGACTCCCTTTTGCAATTATGATTTATAAAAATGGAGGATGGCAATTTGTTAATAAATCAGCTGAAAATTTATTAGCATATTCTTCTGAAGAATTAATGGGGAGTAGTAATTGGAGTTTTATAGATTCTGATTATTTAAAATGGTTTAAAAAAGAAAAAAATAATAAAAGAAAAAGTTTTCATGATTTGAAGGTAATTGATAAAAAAGGTAATGAGAAATTAGTAGATTTTTATGCTGGCAAAATAGTTGTAGGAGGAGAAAAATCAATTATTTTGGTAGCTAAAGCAAAATAAATATAATAAAAAATAGGGGGAAAAGAATAATGAAAGAGATAAGAATTGAAAAAGTTGATGAGCGTAAAGAACGTCCAAATGATTCTGAATTAGGATTTGGTCAGACTTTTACTGACCACATGTTTGTGATGGATTACGATGAAAAAGATGGGTGGTATGACCCAAGGATAATTCCATATCAATCATTAGAAATGGAACCTGCTAAAGCTACATTTCATTATGGTCAAACTACTTTTGAAGGAATGAAAGCTTATAAAAATGAAAAAGGGGAAGCTCTATTATTTCGTCCTGAGAAAAATGCTAAAAGATTTAATAATTCTAATAGTAGGATGTGTATGCCTGAGATGGATCCTGAGATTTTTGTTAAAGCAGTTAAAAAAGCAGTTGAAGTTGATCAGGACTGGATTCCAACTAAAGAAGGAACTTCACTTTACATAAGGCCATTTGCTATATCAGATGAAGTATATTTAGGTTTAAAAGCAGCTTCAAAATATAAATTTATGATTATTATGTCTCCAGTTGGAGCTTATTATCCTCAGGGCTTAGAACCTACTAGAATTTATGTTGAAACTGAATATGTGAGAGCTGTTAGAGGAGGAACTGGTTCTGCTAAAACTGGTGGTAATTATGCCAGTAGTCTTAAAGCTAAACATAAAGCTGCTCAAAACGGTTATGATGAAGTATTGTGGCTTGATGGTGTTGAACGAAAATATGTTGAAGAGGTAGGGGCAATGAATGTATTTTTTAAGATGGACGGTAAAGTTGTAACACCGTCTTTAGAAGGAAGTATTTTAGCAGGTATTACCAGAGATTCAGTTATAAAAATGCTTAAAAACTGGGGTTATGAAGTTGAAGAAAGAAAAATAACTATTAAAGAGTTAGTTAATGCTTATAAAGAAGGCAAACTTGAAGAAGCTTTTGGAACCGGTACTGCAGCAGTTATTGCACCGATTGGAGAACTTAGTTACAATGATTTAGATATGGAAATAAATAATTTTGAAATAGGAGACCTTACCCAAAAATTATATGATAATTTAACAGGTATTCAAACTGGAAAATTAGAAGATCCCTATGGCTGGACAGAAAAAGTTCTTGACAAATAAAAAATAAATGTTATAATATATCCTGCTTGTAAATTTTGGCTTTAAAATTTAATCTTTCATCACTAAAAAATAATCCACCAGCAAAAGGGAGGCAGGAGATCATGGAATTATTAGTTGACGGCAATAAAGATAAAGTGGTCGTAACTGTCAAAAACCAGGAAATGGCTTCACAACTTATGATGAAAAAAAGTTTTGAAATGATTAAAAAAACGGGTAGGTATTTAAAAGGGTTAATTGATTATGAAGATTTAGTATTCGATTTAAAAAA
>DATFIM010000185.1 GCA_035270125.1 Halanaerobiales bacterium
AGAGCACCTGACTTTTAATCAGGTTGCCGGAGGTTCGAATCCTCCATGGCTCACCATTTTTCAACGCGGGGTAGAGCAGTCTGGTAGCTCATCAGGCTCATAACCTGAAGGTCGTCGGTTCGAATCCGGCCCCCGCAACCAATATTATTTGTACTTTGGATTTTATACTTTGGTGAGATAGCTCAGTCGGTAGAGCAGTGGACTGAAAATCCTCGTGTCGGCGGTTCGATTCCGCCTCTCACCACCATTTTTTTTACCTATAATTATACTAATTATACTTCAATAGTATAATTAATTATTTTTATAAATCAGGAAAATCATCAATGGCATTTTTCTTTTGTTCAGTATCAGTATGAGTATAAATTTGGGTAGTAGATATATTAGCATGACCTAATAAATCCTGAAGAACTTTTAGATCTTGAGTTTTCTTATATAAAATTGAAGCAAAAGTATGTCTAAGCTTATGAGGAGTAATTTTACTGGCATTTTTTACTCCAGCTAATTTTGCATATTTTTTTACTAATATTTGTACTGTTCTAACATTTATTCTTTTACCATGTCTTGATAAGAAGAGAGCATTTCTAGCATCCTCATTTTTTATATTAATTTCACTTCTTTCTTTAAAATAATTTTTGATAGTACTTATTACGTCTTCATGTAGTGGTACGTATCTTTCTTTATTACCTTTTCCATAAAATTTTATTGATAGATCTTCATAATCTATATCAGTTAAATTTAAAGATACTAATTCTGAAACTCTTAAACCTGCATATAAAAATAATTTTGCTATAGCTGTATCTCTAAGAACATTTAATCCATCATTTTTTTTAATAGCTTTTATATATTTTTGAGCATCTTTTAGCTTCATATATATAGGCTCAGCTCTTATTTCAGTTTTACTTGATTCAATAGATTGAGCTGGATTTTTAATTAAATATTCATAATTAACTAGATATTTAAAAAATGTTCTTATAGCAAATAATTTACGATTTCTTGTTGCAGGAGAATTATCCTGTTTTAAAATTATATCACCTAAAAATTCAGCTATTTCAAATTTTTCTATTTTTTTAACTGCAAAATTTTTATCATAATCAAATTCATTTCTAAGATATTTATATAATAATTTAAGATCATGTTTATATTCTTTTACAGTTAATTCTGAATATCCTTTTTCAACTAATAAATACTTTTCAAAACTATTAACCGCATCTAAATATGTAATTTCTTTATTCATTTTATCCATCCTTTCATTTTTAACGCAAAATTAAAATTTTACGAAATTTCCTTAATTATTTATTCTTTAAAAAGAAATATATTCCTGCACAAATTAAAAAAAGAAGGGAAATTATTTTATTTGTTGAAATAAATAGATAGAAGAAATTTTTAAAGGAGGTGATTCCTGTCCTATGAAAGAAAAAATGCAAAAAACAATGGAAATAAAAAATAAAAGACAGGCTGAACTCATTTCTGATCCTATATGTTTATCTATTATTAATTTAATGGAAGAAGATAAAGTTACAAAAAAGTATCTTGCTGATAATTTAGACGAGAAATATTCTTTAATAAATAAATATATCGATCGGTTGTATGAAAATAATATTATAAAAATGTACAAAGAAAATGGTGAAACAAAATATCAAAAAGCAGCTGAAAGTTATACTTTAGGTGATTGGACCAATAATTACAATGGTAATGCTTACAATCATTGGGCTTTAGGTTTATTACATCATATTGAAAGTAATTTAACAGATTTATTAAAAATTTTACCTAAGAATAAGGATGAAAAAGATTTATTAGAAGAATTAGGTTATGCAGATAAAACATTTAGATTAGGTAAAATATATTTAACTAAAAAAGAGGTAAAAGAATTTAATGAAATACTAACTAATTTTGTTAATAAACATCAAAAAAGACCAGAAGGAGATTTGGGAGATAAAAGACCATATGAATTTTCTATATTATTAAATCCTGATATTCCTTATGTTAAAAAGAAAATTAATGAAAAAAAGGGGGATTAGATGAATATCAATTCTTATTCCTTTGGTAAAATTAATATATCTGATAAGGAATATAATTCAGATTTAATTATTTTTCCAGATTCGATTCACAATAATTGGTGGAGACAGAGGGGACATCTATTACAAATAGAGGATTTAGAAATGGTTATTGAATATGATCCTGAATTATTAATTATTGGAACTGGAAAATATGGAAAAATGAAAGTTCCTAATAGATTATTAAATAAATTAAATAATCTAGGTATTTCTGTAGAAGTATATAAAACTAATAAGGCAATAGAAGTATACAAAAAAAATAACATAAAAGATGTAGTTTGTGCTTTACATCTTACTTGTTGATTTTATTTAAATATATAAGCTTATTAACAAGATTTAATTTGATAAAACATAAGCTTATATATTTAAATTATGAGTTATTATACCGTTTATACTATAATAGTATAAACTAATTTATTAACTATAAATAAATAAAAAGGAATTAAATAATTATTGTAGAAATATAATAATACATGTTATTATTTAGTGTTGGAGGTATCATTTATGGAATACTTAAAAGATAAATATCTTAAAATATTAATTTTTATATTTTTATCAGTATTAACTATTTTTTATATTGGAAAATTGGATTATATAACTAAGCCACTACGTGCAATTTTATCTATGTCCTTAAGACCATTATTGATTGGTATATTTTTATATTATCTTCTTAGACCATTAGTAAATTATTTATCTAACAAACTTCATAATCGTATTTTATCTATTGTAATTGCAATTTTATTTGTAATATTTATAATCAGTATTTTATCATATTTTGGAGGAAGTATAATCACTTCTCAGTTTAAAGATTTAATTGAAGATATGACATTATTTTATAATCAACAATGGGATGAAGTCAATAAAAATATACAAGAAGGAAAAGGTATATATAAATATATTAATCAATTTAATATACAACAAAGATTGACATCAATAATAGAAAATATTTTTACAACTGTAAGAAATAATTTTAATACTTTCTTTTCTGCAGTAACAAATTGGGGCACTATTATTATTCTTATTCCTTTTGTATTATTTTACTTTTTAAAAGATGACAAAAAAATTTTTAAAAATATATTGAATATATTACCAAGAGAAAAAAGAAAAAAAACAATACAATTAATAAGAGATATTGATAAAACTTTATCCGCTTATATAAGTGGTAGATTAATTATTTCTATTTTCTTAGGTATTTTAACTTATGTAGGTTTTTTAATTATTGATTTACCAAATGCCTTAGTTTTATCATTTATAATATTTATTACTTCATTTATTCCAATTATTGGTCCAATAATTGGAAGTTTTCCTGCTTTATTTATTGCTATTACAACAAATATATGGTTAGTTTTGAAAGTATTAATTGTTATTTTAAGTGTGCAAATTTTAGAGGGTAATGTTATTCAACCAGGAATACAGGGAGGGATATTAAAAATTCATCCTTTAGCTGTTATTTTTGCTGTATTGGTTTTCACAATTTTATTTGGAATTATAGGTGCACTCTTTGCAGTTCCTTTTTATGTAATATTGAGGATATTATTAAAGTATCTTTTTAATATGGAGGAATCAACTTCATAATTTATTAATTTATAACTTTTATTATATTTTAGGAGGGGTCAAATGAAAAAAATAGATTATAATAAACACTTTAAAAAAACAACTGAAGCTTTAGAAGGAAATGGAGCATTTTTAACAGTAAAATCTAATAATTTACTTAATACAATGACTATAGGCTGGGCTAATATTGGATATATTTGGAGTAAACCAATATTAATGGTTGCTGTTAGAAAAAGTAGATATACTTATAAACTGATAGAATCTACAGACAAATTTACGGTTAGTATCCCTTTTAATAATAAAATGAAAAAAGAGTTACAATTTTGTGGAACTAAATCTGGCAGAGATTATAATAAGTTTAAAGAATTAAATTTAAAAACTATAACTAGTAATGAATTATATACACCATTAATAGCTGGTTGTGATCTTCATTATGAATGTAAAATTGTATATAAGCAAAACATGGAATCAAAAAATTTAATTTCTTCTTATCAAAATAGACATTATAAAAATAATGACTATCATACATTATATTTTGGAGAAATTATAAATACTCTAAAGGAGGAATAATGATGTTAAAAGATTTAATTAAAAAGAGTCGTTCTTATAGAAGATTTGATGAAAATAAAAAAATAAGCAAACAAACATTGAAAGATTTAATTGATTTAGCTCGTCTTGGTCCTTCAGCAGCAAATAGACAGCCATTAAAATATATAATTACAAACGATAAAAAAACTAATGATAATTTATTTGAAGATTTAAGTTGGGCTGGTTATATTAAAGATTGGGCTGGTCCCCAAAAGGGAGAAAGACCATCTGCATATATTATTATGTTAGGGGATAAAGATATTGCAGAAAACTTTTGGGATGATCCTGGAATAGCAGCACAAAATATAATGCTAGGTGCTGCTGAAAAGGAATTAGGAGGATGTATTTTAGGTGCTTTAGATAAAGATAATATAAGAAATAAATTAAATATAGATAATAAATATGATATTTTATATGTATTAGCATTAGGAAAACCCAAAGAAAAAGTGAAAATTGAATCTACAAAGGAAACAGGAAATATTAAATATTGGCGCGATGACAATGATATACATCATGTACCTAAAAGAGAACTTTCTGAACTAATCATTAAAGAATATTAATTGACCTTATATTGACGGCTATTAATATATAATTAAACTAACTAACAAACAAATCTTTTAGGGGGAATTATTATGTCAGAAAAAAAATTATTAGAATGTATTCCTAATTTTAGCGAAGGTAGAGATACAGAAAAAATAGAGAAAATCGTTAATCCTTTTAGAACTACAGATGGTGTTAAACTTTTAGATTATTCAGCCGATAAAGATCATAATCGACTTGTAATAACTGCACTAGGAGGACCAGAAGAATTAAAAGAGGCTGTTTTTAAAGCTTCCCAAATAGCTGTAGATATAATTGACTTGAATAAACATGAGGGAGAACATCCACGAATGGGGGCAGTAGATGTTGTTCCATTTACTCCTGTTAAAAATGTAGAAATGGAAGAAGCAATAGAACTTTCAAAAGAAGTTGGAAAAAAATTATCTGAAAAATTAGATTTACCAATTTATCTTTATGAAGAATCTGCTAGTAATTCTCAAAGAAAAAATTTAGCAAATATTAGAAAAGGAGAATTTGAAGACTTTTCTGAGAAAATAAAAAAAGAGGAATGGAAACCTGATTATGGAAAAGCAGAAATACATCCAACAGCTGGAGCTACTGTAGTTGGTGCAAGAATGCCTTTAGTAGCCTTTAATATTAATCTTGATACAGATAATCTTGATATTGCAAATAAAATTGCTAAAAAAGTAAGACATTCAAGTGGAGGTTTACGCTATTGTAAAGCAATTGGAGTAGAATTAAAAGAAAGAGGTATTGTTCAGGTTTCAATGAATATGACCAATTATACTAAAACAGCTTTATACCAAACTTTTGAAATGGTAAAATTTGAAGCTGAAAGATATGGTATTAATATAATTGGTAGTGAATTAATAGGTTTGCTGCCAGCTCAAGCTTTATATGATGTAGCTGAATATTATCTAAAATTAGAAGACTTTACTACTGATCAAATTATGGAAAATAGATTATTGGAAGATCTATAATGAGTAAAAAAATATTAAAAAATATTGGTGAATTATTGACCTGTTCTGAAAAATTAGATAATAATGATTTAGGAATAATTGAAAATGCTGCATTAGTTATTGAAAATGATATAATTAAAGATTATGGAAAAAATGATTATATATTAAATCAATACCAATCAGAAAAATTTGAAATTATAGATATAGATTCTCAACCAGTTTTACCTGGTTTTATTGATTCTCATACTCATTTTGTTTTTGGTGGATATCGAGATGATGAATTTAACCAAAGATTAAGAGGTAAGAGTTATGAAGAAATTATGGAGAGTGGAGGAGGCATAATTAATACTGTCAATTCCACTAGAAAAGCCAGTCTATCTAAATTAGAAAAACTTGGTATTCAAAGATTAAATAATATGCTTCAAAATGGTGTAACTACTGTTGAAGGAAAATCTGGTTATGGTTTGAATTTAAAGACTGAAAAAAAACAACTGAAAGTAATGAAAAATTTAAATAAAAAACATCCAGTTAATATTATTAGTACTTTTATGGGAGCTCATGCTACTCCAAATACTTTCAAGACAAGTGAAGAATATACTAACTATTTAATTAATAAAATGCTTCCAGAGATAGCTAAAGAAAATCTTGCAGAATTCAATGATGTCTTTTGTGACAAAGGAGCTTTTTCAATCGAAGAATCCAGAAAAATAATGAAAACTGCAAAAAATTTAGGTTTTAAGTTAAAAATTCATGCTGACGAAATAAAAAATACAGGAGCTGCAGAATTAGCCTCAGAAATGAAAGCAGTTTCAGCTGAACATCTATTAAAAGTTTCAAATAAAGGAATCAAAGAACTTGTCAGTAGTGAAGTAAAGCCTGTATTATTACCAATTACTGCTTTTAGTTTAAAAGAAGAATATGCTCCTGCAAGAGAAATGATGAATATGGGGCTTGAGCCTGTCATAGCAACAGATTTTAATCCTGGAAGTTGTTATTCTGAATCCATTCCTTTACTTTTATCTTTAGCAACATTATATATGAATATGACACCTGAAGAAGCAATAAGAGGATTAACTATTAATGCTGCTCAAGCTTTAAATAAAGAAAAAGAAGTTGGCAGTATAGAAATTGGTAAAAAAGCTGATTTAGTAATTTTATCTGCTCCTTCTTATACACATTTGACCTATCATATTGCTCACAATTCTGTAAAAGATGTAGTTAAAAATGGAAAATTTGTTATAAAAAATACAAATTTTAATTGGAGGAATTGAAATGAAAAAATTTGAAGAATACAATTTAAATGAATTTAATGAAAAATTAGCCAGTAAATCACCTACTCCTGGTGGAGGAAGTGTTGCTGGATTGAGTGCGTCACTATCTGCCGCTTTAATTGAAATGGTAATTAATTTAACTAATGACGATTCATTAGATAATAACAAAAATGAACTTTCTAAAAAAAGAAAAGAAGCATTAGAATTGATAGATGAAGATGCGCAAAGTTTTAATATGGTAATGGATGCCTATAAAATGCCTAAAAATACTGATGAAGAAAAAAAAGAAAGAAAAAAAGCTATACAAAATGGATTATATAAAGCAAGTTTAACTCCACTTGATACAATGAAATTAGGTTTAAAACTTATGGAAATTGCTAGAAAAGTTATTGAAAAAGGTAATCCTCATGCAATATCAGATATTGGTGTTGCGGGATATATGGGGATTTCTGCAATAAAAGGAGCTTATTTAAATGTATTAATAAATACTCAATCTATAAAAGATAAAAACAAGGCTGAAAAGTTAGAAAATGAAGTTAATGAAATTATATCTAAAGGTGAAAAATTACTAACTGAAATTGAAGAAATTACAATTTCAAAAATAAAATCTTAAATATTACGTAAAATATATAATTAATTAAAAAGTATCTGGCCAGTTTTAAGCTGGTTAGATACTTTTTTGTAATATATTAGTATTTGTTTTATAATATTAATAATTATAAAAATATTTTTAAGGAGAATTAACAATGAAAATACTTTTGTTTTTCATAGATGGTTTTGGAATTGGAGATAAAAATAATCTAAAAAACCCTTTTTTAAAAGCTAATACTCCAATATTAGATGAAATATCCACTCATAATCTAGGAACTTACATAAAAACTGATGTTAGTATGAAAGTTACTGGCCTTCCACAAAGTGCTACAGGACAAACAGCTTTATTGACTGGTAAAAACGCAGCTAAAGCAATGGGAAGACATAAAAGTGGTTTTCCGGGACCAACTTTGATAGAAATTATATCAAAATTTAATATATATAAACAATTATCTAAATTTAATTTATCTTCTACTTTTGCAAATGCTTATACTAAAAGCTATGTTGAAAAAGTATATAAAAACAAAAAAAGAGCATCTGTAACTACTCAATGTTTACTTCATTCCAATAATGAATTCCGTTTTTTAGAAGATATTAAGAATAATAATGCTGTATATCAGGATTTTACTAATAAGATACTTAGAGATAAAGGTCACAATATACCTGTTTTTTCTCCTGAAAAAGCAGCAAATAACCTTTCTAAAATTTGTTTAAACCATGATTTTACTTTATACGAATTTTTTCAAACAGATAAAGCTGGACACAGTCAAAATATGAATTTCGCACTGAAAACTCTTGAAAATTTAGATAAATTTTTAAAACAATTAATTCAAAATTTAGAAAACATGGTTACAATAATAATCACAAGTGATCATGGAAATATTGAAGATCTTTCGATAAAAACACATACTAAAAATAAGGTGCCAACAATTATTATAGGTAAACAAAAACTGGATTTGAAAAAAAGTATAAAAACTATTACTGATATTACCCCAGCAATTATTTCAGAACTTAAATAATAATATATAATATAAATGTTAATAATTTAATTATTTGAAATATCAGAATGTTTATGTTATAAATATATTGAGAATAATAAATATATTACAAAAATTAAAGGGGGTTAACAATGACAAGAACAACTAAGAAAACTTTAATTTTTTCCATTTCGATTCTCTTAATTTTTACTGCTGTTTTTTCTGCTAATGCTGAAGAGGTAATACCTATTAAAGAAATTCAGTCAAATACTAAAGATGGCGATGCTTCGGCATATGCAGGTGAAACAGTTACTTCTGAAGGTATTGTTACTGCTGTTGGAGATAATGGCTTTTACATGCAAGGTGGTAAAGAACCCTGGTCTGGAATTTGGGTTTATGTTACTGCCGAAGTAGCACCTGGTGATAAAGTCAGAGTTACTGGTAAAATTGATGAATATTATCAATTAACAGAATTCAATCAACCAGAAAAAGTAGAAGTTATCGGTAGTGCTGATATACCAGAACCTATTAAATTAAAGACTTCAGAAGTTAGCCAGGAAAAATATGAAGGAGTTCTTGTAAGAATTGAAAATTTGGAAGTTACTAATCCTACAGCTGGCCATGGTGAATGGTTGGTAACTGATGGTAGTGGAGAAACCAAAATTGCCGGTAGTAATGTTGGTGCTTCTGCAACTCCTGCCAAAGAAGGTCAGCAAGTCGATTATATTGAAGGATTAGTTACCTTTGATTATGGCGAATATAAAATAGAACCAAAAGATATTAGTGGTTTAAAAGTATCTTTTCCTGATAAAGGTAAAATTGGCGAAGAAGCTACTCATCCAGAAGATTTAGATAAGATTGAAGAAGATTATGATCATATTTTAACTGGTGATGTGGTAGTAAATACTAATGATACTGGAGTAACTCTTAGTTTTACAACAAGCAAAAAAGTTACTGAACTTAAAGTCGAATATGGTGTTTCTAAAAATAAAAAAATGCAAAGATTAAATTTCTCCGAAGAAACTACTAAAAATTTAGATAACGGAAAAACTGAACATGAAATTACTTTAAATTTAGACAAATTAAATATTGATAATGATAATTTAATTAATTATAGAATTCATGCTGACAAAATTCCTTATGGAGAAAAATTTAAAGTTAAAAAAGAAAACAATAGTTATAAACTTTTACCATATATCTCTGAAGGACCTTTTGTTGATCAAGTTAAAGAAAACAGTGCAATTATTTCTTGGGAAACTAATGTACCAACTAAAGGTGAAGTAAAAGTTGGAAATTTAAGTTTTTGGGAAGATCAGGCAACAAAAAATCATGAAATTAAAGTTCAGGGATTAAATCCTGAAACAAATTATAATTACAAAATCATAAATACTGTCGATAAATCAAGTTATAAATGGGAATTTCAATCATCTTTTAAATCTGAATCTAATGATAATCAATTTAGCTTTGCTTTTATGGGAGATGGAAGAGCTGAAGATGCAGAAGCTGGTTTAGAAATTTATGCCGATTCATTTAATTATGATACAACAACTAATTTACTAATCGATTCCTATAAAAGAAATTCTGATTTTGTAATATTTGGTGGAGATTTAATTGATGGCTACACTAATAAAGCTGATGATTATCGTTTTCAACTTGAATCATGGAAAAATGCAACTGAATTAGTCGGTTCAAGTCTTCCAATTTATGAAATTATGGGAAATCATGAAGCTGTATATACTGCTTTTGATGATGGTAGTACTTATGGATTACAATTTGATAAAAAAGGAGAAAATAGTGCTGAGGCAATTTTCGCAGATGAATTTGTAAATCCAATTAATGGACCTGACAAAGAACATGAATCTGCTCCAAGTTATGACGAAAATGCTTATTACTTTGATTATGATAATGCTAGATTTATAGTTATGAATACAAATTATTGGTGGACAAGTAATCCGGAAGAATATGGTGGGAATTTAGAAGGATTTATTCTTGAAAAACAAATGAATTGGTTGAAAAATAAAATTACTGAAGCAGAAAAGAATAGCGAAATAGATCATATTATACCCATTTTACATGAACCTTCTTTCCCAAATGGCGGTCATATAGACGATTCAATGTGGTATAGTGGACAGAAAGAATATGTTTTAGAAATGAGAGATGAATTAATTAAAACATTGACTGAAAGTGAAAAAACTAATATTCTACTTGGAAGTGATGAGCATAATTATCAAAGATTACTTATTACAGAAGATACACCAGTTTATGCTAATATGATGTCTGATGATTATAGTGGACATTTATGGCAAATAGTATCTGGTGGAGCTGGTGCTCCTAAATATGATCGTGAATATGGTCCATGGGGAAGTTATTTGAAAGAATTCAAAGCAAAAGAAAATTATGTTAAAATTGACATTGATGGCAAAGAACTTTCTATTAAAGCTATAGATAATAATGGAAATGTTCTTGATCAAAAAACATTAGTTAAAAAAGAACAAGAAATAGAAAAATCATATAAATTTGCTACATTCAATATTCAAAATTTAACAACAGAACAGGTACAAAAGAAAGGAAATCCTCA
Organism: Halanaerobiales bacterium; assembly: GCA_035270125.1. Classification (NCBI taxonomy): domain Bacteria; kingdom Bacillati; phylum Bacillota; class Clostridia; order Halanaerobiales; species Halanaerobiales bacterium. The sequence goes on from DATFIM010000185.1 coordinate 11,134, forward strand.
GGCAGAAGCAGCTGCTGAAATTATTCAGAGAGTTAATCCAGATGTATTAATGATAAATGAAATTGATAATAATATCCAGCAAGGTAAAAATATTTCTAAAACAAATGTAAGAGCCTTTATTGAAAATTATTTAAAAGAAGCTCAAAAAGATAATTTAGAAGGTATTAATTATAAATACGTTTACTTTGGAAAATCCAATACAGGTGTTCATAGTGGCTTTGATATGGATAATAATGGAGAAATAGATGATACACCTGGTGATGGAACATATGGAAATGATGCATTTGGATATGGAGAATATGCTGGACAATATGCAATGGCTTTCTTAAGTAAATATCCAATTAATACAGATGAAATCAGAACTTTAAGAAAGTTCCGTTGGAAAGATATGCCCAATAATAAAATGCCAGAAGAATTTTATTCAAAACCTGCTCAGAGTATATTTAGATTATCATCTAAAAGTCACTGGGATATTCCAGTTGAACTTGGCGGAGAAACTGTACATGTCCTAGCTGCACATCCTACACCACCTGTTTTTGATGGCGAATATAATAGAAATGGTAAAAGAAATCATGATGAAGTTAGATTAATTGCAGATTACATCAGTAATAAAGATTATATTTATTCTGATGATGGTGAAAAAGGCGGCCTAAGTAAAAATAGTAAATTTGTTGTTATGGGTGATATGAACGCTAACCCTGGTGAAAAAGAAAATTATCAAGCTGCTGACTTGTTATTAAACCATGAAAGAATTGATAGTGATCCACTTCCTGT
>DATFIM010000186.1 GCA_035270125.1 Halanaerobiales bacterium
TAAATAATTTTCTCCATTATATTGACTTAAGGTACTAGAAATAGCTATTGCCATAACATTAGTAGGACCAACAACAAGATAATCAGAAATCCCAAAAATACTGGATACAATCATAGAAACTATAGAAGTATATATTCCATAAACAGGATTAATCCCAATAATCAAAGCATAAGCCATGTTTTGTGGTAAAGCAACCGCCCCAACTGTTAAACCTGCTATTAGATCCTTTTTGAATTTATTTAGTTCATAGTTTTTAAAATCATTTATTAAATTAGAAAACACTGTATATTGCCTCCCAAAAATCATATATTATCTGGTTAATATTTATTAGTAATATAAGAATTAATTAATTTAAAGGTATTTTTTAAACCTTCAACATGAGTTCTTTCATAACCATGAGAAGCAAAAACTCCTGGACCAATCAAACCATGTTTTATATCAAAACCTGAACGTAAAGTAACATCAACATCTGAGCCATAATGTGGATAAATATCAACTGCAAAATTTAATTCTTTATCTTCAGCTATATTAATTAAATTAGTTGTTAAATCATAATCATAAGGCCCACCTGAATCCTTAGCACAAATGGAAACTTTATGTTCATCAGTTTCTAAATCATCTCCAACTGCTCCCATATCAACTGATATCATTTCTACAATATCTTCTGGTATACCTGCTGCTCCACCATGTCCCACTTCTTCATAACTGGTAAATACAAGATATATTTTTCTATTTAAAGAAATTTCATTTTCTTTTAAATAATGAGCTAATTCCATTAAAATCCCGGCACTTGCTTTATCATCTAAATGTCTGCTTTTTATATAACCACTTTCAGTTACTACTGTTCTAGGATCAAAACTAATGAAATCTCCTGTTCTTATTCCAAGTTCTTCCACATCTTCTTTAGAATCCACTACTTCATCTAAAACTATTTCAAGACTCTTATTATCTCTTTTTATATCTTCTATATTTTTATGAACATGAGTTGATGCTTTTTCTAATTGAATTGTAGCTGTATATTCTTTTCCATCTCTAGTATGTATTATACAATTTTCCTGTTCAATATTATTAGCAGGATATCCGCCTATTTTAGTAAAACGAAGTTTGCCATTATCTTTAATAGCTCTAACCATAGCTCCTAATGTATCAACATGAGCTGCTAAAACAAGTGGACTACCCTTTCCTCCAACTTCAACAATTACTGACCCTTTATTAGTAACTTGAGGTTCATAACCCATATTATAAAATTCTTCTTTAAGATATTTTTCGGTTTTTTTAGTAAAACCAGAAGGACTTGGCAACTCACATAAATCTACTACATAATCAACAATATTATCAATATTTTCTTTTTTCATTTATTCCACCTCATCTTTTAAATTTTTAGAAATAACTTTGTCAGAATTATTATTTAAATGAATACTTTGAGTAGGATAGGCAAGTTCAATATTCAATTCTTCAAATTTCTTTTTGATTCCTAAATTAATTTCTTCCTGAATATCCATATATACTTTGTAATCACTATCTTTAACATAATAAACTGCTTCAAATATAAGACTAAAATCCCCATAACTACTAAAATGAGCCCTATCAAAAGTAGTTTTCTCAACATTATTAATTATATTTTCTATAATTCCGGGAATTTCTTTGACTTTTTCTAAAGGAGTTGAATAAACAACACCTATTTTGAAATTAATCCGTCTTTCTTTCATTTTACCATAATTACTTATTCTTGAATTAGTTAAATCATTATTAGAAAATACTAATTCTTCTCCACTTAGACTTTTTATTCTGGTTGTTTTTAAACCTATATGTTCTACTGTACCTTTATGTTCACCAATTATAATAAAATCTCCAATATCAAATGGTCTATCAAAAAAGATAGTAAAATAACTAAAAATATCAGCCAGAACTTTTTGAGATGCAAAAGCTATAGCAATACCACTAATACCTAAACCAGTAAGTAAACCAGCAACTTCAATATCCATATTTTCTAATAATACTATTAAACCTATGATCCAGATAAAAATTCTAATAATCATAATTATAAATTGCAACATTTTACTTTGATAAACATCTTTTTGTTTTTTATTCCAGTATTTTTTCAAACTATAAATAAGAAGTTCCTGAATAATCTGGATAATATAAAATAAAGCAGCTGCAAATAAAATCATTTCCAAAATTCTATGAATAAGATTACTAAAATCCAATCTTATAAAAGCAATATAAAAAAGCAAAATATTAACTAAGGGAAAAATTTTATTTTGTAATATATCATCTACAAAATTAGCAAGATTTTCAGAAATTTTTTTCAGATATTTAGTCAAATTATCCCAAAAATATATTCTAAATACTTTTAAAAATAAATTACCAATAATTATTATTAAAAATGAAATTAAATAATTATAAATAGAATTATTAAAAACAATATATTCTAAATTCTCCATAATAAAACCTCCAAATATTATTTTCTAAATAATATTCAATATTATCATATCATATATATAAGCAAGAAAAAAGCTGCAAAAAATAAATTTTGCAGCAGGCTAAACCATTAACTATTTATTTTAACTTTAATTTTTGGGATCAAGAGCATCACGTAGACCGTCACCAAATAAATTAAATCCTAAAACAGTTAAAATAATTGCAATCCCAGGAAAAACTCCCCACCACCATTGTCCATTTTTTAAATATCCCTGACCTGCAGAAATCATATATCCCCAACTAGGAGTAGGAGGTTGGGTTCCAAATCCAAGATAAGTTAATGAAGCTTCAATTAAAATAATGCTTCCCATACCAAGTGTTCCCTGAACAATCACAGGTGCAATAACATTAGGTAATATATGCTTAAACATTATTTTAAGATCACTTACTCCTAAAGCCCGAGCTGATTCTATATATTCCTTTTCTTTTATAGAAAAAACCTGGCCTCTTACAACCCTGGCAATCGACATCCAGTAAACTAAACTTATAGCTGAAAATGTTAGAACTAAACTTGGTGGAAAATAAGCTACTATTGCAATAATAAAGAGTAAAAATGGAAATGCATATAAAACATTTATAAGCCAGCTTATTACATCATCAACTACTCCTCCATAATAACCTGCCAGAGTACCCATAATTATTCCAATAAAAACTGATAAACCCATTGCTGCTATTGAAATTTGAAGTGAAATTCTCGCTCCATAAATAACTCTGGTCAAAATATCACGACCATATAAATCTGTTCCCATCCAATGTTCACTAGAAGGAGGAGCTAATTTTGCAGAAGCTCCTTCTGTCCAAATTAATTGTTCTACCGGATCATATGGTGTTATATATGGTGCAAAAACCGCTATTACAATAAAAAATATAACAATTCCCATTCCAAAAAGAGCTAATTTATTTTTTCTTAGACTTTTCCAGGCATCCCGTAAAAGTGAACTGGCTTTTTCTCTATTACTTTTTTCCTGTTTCTTTTTTTCTTTCAAATAAATTCACCTCCAGCAAAGAATTTATATTATTTTATTCATAACGAATTCTAGGATCAAATAATCCATAAGATAAATCAACTAATAAATTTGCCACTACAAATACTAAAGCCATAAATAAAACAATACCTCTAATAATTGGAAAATCACGATTGATTACAGATTGAACTGCCAATCTTCCCAGACCTGGAAGAGAAAAAATTGTTTCTGTTAATATTACACCACTTAATAAACTGGCAGTCTGTAAACCAATTATAGTAACTACAGGAATCAAAGCATTTTTTAAAGCATGCTTATAAATAACAGTTCTTTCCTTTAAACCTTTAGATCTAGCTGTTGTTACATAATCCTGGTGAATTACCTCTAACATAGTTGAACGAGTAAGACGAGTAATTAAGGCCATTGGTCTAACTCCTAAAACGATTATCGGTAAAACAAAATAAATAAATTCTCCATTACCAAGACCTGTACCAGGTATCCATCCCAGATAATTTGCAAATAATAAAACTGATAATAACCCCACAAAATAAACTGGAGAGGACATTCCAAGTAAAGCAAAAATCATACTTGAATAATCTATATAAGTATATTGGTGGGTACTCGATAAAATACCTAAAAACATACCAAAAACGACAGCAATTGCCATTCCTCCAAAAGCTAATTTAGCTGTTACTGGTAATCTTATTCTTATTGACTGAATAACAGTCATATTATTCCGATAAGATCGACCAAGATCAAATGTGAAAACATCTTTATAAAAATTTACCAATTGGACAGGAATTGGTTTATCAAGTCCCATTTCTTCCCTAATCATTTTTATAGTATCTGGATCTCCTCTCTGCCCCATCATTATCCGAGCAGGATCACCAGGAACAATAGTAGTCAAAATAAAAACAACTAGAACTACTCCTATAATTATTGGAATAGTAGATAAAGTTCGTCTAATAATATAATTTAACATAAGACACCTCCAATTCTCATCTTTAAAAATAATAATTTTTATAAATTAAATAATTACATTAAAAATTTTAAAACCTGGCCTCTATTTAAATAGAGGCCAGATAGAGAATTGATATTACTATTGATTTAACCAGACATCTCTAAATTTATTTGAATATTGGCCAAAACTAGGTAATTCATAGTTTTCAACAAATGGCTGTATTAAAGAATGAGTTGTATAGTGATAAATAAATACCCAAGGAGCATCTTCTACAACTAATTGTTCAGCCTTTTGATATACTTCTTTTCTTACTTCAGGATCAGTCTGAATTCTTCCCTGTTTTGTCCACTCATCAAAAGCAGGATTATTGTAACGTGAATAGTTACCTCTAGGGCCTATATTTTCTGAGTTAAGCAATACATATAGGAAGTTATCAGGATCATTATAGTCTGCAACCCAACCCATTCTAAAGAAAGGAACTTCTCCTCTTTCAACAGAATCTAGGTGAGTACCCCAGTCAACATTCTGTAGATTTATATCTACTCCAACCTGAGAATATTGAGCCTGAAGTGCTTCAGCAATTCTTTTATGTCCAGTACTGGTATTATATTGAAGTGTTACTTCAATACCATCTGGGTATCCAGCTTCTGCCAACAATTCTTTTGCTTTTTCTGGATTATAACTATAACCTTCAAGATCAGGGTTATAACCGAACATAGTAGGAGGTAAAACACCTTTTGCAGGTGTTGCTCTACCATTCATTACTATATCAATCATAGCCTCTCTGTTAATAGCATAGTTCATTGCCTGTCTTACTTTTACATCATCAAAAGGTTCTTTTTCAATATTCATACCATAATAATAAGTTCCTAACCATGGTCTTTCCATATAATTATCCCCATATTTTTCTTTGGCAGTATTATAGAATGGATCATCTACCTGTGTTTGATATATATTACCTATTTCAAACTCATTCCACATCATTGTTAAATCTTCAATAATTCTAAATTCAAGTCTATCCATATAAGGTAAAGAATTACCTTCTTCATCAGTCATCCAGTAATTTTCATTTTTAGTCATTGCTATTAGTGAATCCTGATCCCATTTTTCAAATTTATAGGCTCCTGTTCCTACAGGATGGAAGTTCCATTCTTCTCCCCATTTTTCCACATCTTCTTTTGGCATTACACTAAAAGTATTATAAGTCATTACACTTAAAAATGGAGCGAAAGGACGATCAATAGTCATTTCTAAAGTATATTCATCAACTGCTCTAACACCAGTTAAATGATCTGTTTCTCCATCTCTAAATTCCTGATATCCAACAACCATATCTATAAAATAGGCTCTTGGAGACTGGGTTTCAGGATTAACAATATGATTTAAAGTCCATACCCAATCCTCAGCTGTTACTTTTCTTCCACCATTAGCAGTAGGTGTGCCACCTTCTATTGTTTCATGGAAATATACATCATCTCTTAAATGGAAAGTATATACTAAACCATCATCTGAAATTTCCCATGATTTAGCCAATAAAGGTGATACTTCTCCAGCATTATTATACTCTACCAGTGTTTCAAACATCTGATATATCATTTCAGATGAAGTTGTATCTGTAGCCTGAGCTGGATCTAAATCAGGTGGGTTACTCATTAATGCATCTTTCCAAACTCCTCCATAGTGATGTCCTGCAGCTAAAGCAGATACCGATAATCCTCCAACCAATAATCCTACTAATAACAAGGTAATAATTTTTCTACTCATTTTATTCTTCTGCCTCCTTTTAATTTTCACTTGATAAAAATAGTAGGTAAACTAATCTTTCCTCCTTTCATTAGTATTTTATTAAGATTCTTAATATTTTTAATTTTTATTATAATATGATATCTGCTTTATATTGTAAGTTTTTTGGTATATTATGATTCATAAAATAATCAATATTAGATGGATATGATATATTTCTTTATAAAGATAAAAATTCCTTCTTTTTATTAGAAAATTATTCAAATTTATCGATTTCATCAATTGCATCTTTGGTTGAGGAGAAAATTTCTTCTCCAGCTCTAAAAATATGATCTTCATCAATTTTTTTAGTGATTCCATATACTTTTATACGTTCGTAATTTTCCTCAGAAACACCACTTAAATATACTTCTCCTCCTCTTCCTTTTACTTTATCAATAAACCTTTCCAATTCTTTAATAACCGTTATATCAATATATTCTACATCTCGCATTCTAATAACATATTTATCCTTCTCAATTTCACTTTTATCAAATTCTTCTTTTAAATTATCTGAAACATTGAAATGCATAATCCCTGATAAGTTTATAATAATATAATCTTCTTTATTTAATTCTCCAGATTGTTTTTTTACAAAACTATCATCTTTTGAATTATAGGTGAGGTAATCAGAATTAATATTACTACTTCTTTTTAAAACAAAAATTATAGAAACTATCACCCCAAAATAAACTGCATAGTCTAATCTAGGTGAAATAATAGTCATCACAAAAGTAGCTAAAAATACTGCCCCATCAAAGTTAGTTGTTTTAAAACAGGTTGATATTTCTGGGAAATCTATTAAATTATATGCTACAACTAAAATAATAGCTGCTAGAGTAGCTATAGGTAAAGTTTTTATTATAGAAGAAAAAACTAAAACAATTATCAATGCAGACAACCCTGAGAAAAAACCAGATAATCTTGAATAAGCACCTGATTCATAATTAGCAAAACTTTTACTAAATGAACCTGTAACAACAAATCCTCTAAAAAATGAAACTAATAAATTAATAATACCTAAATTTACAAACTCCCTATTTACATCAATAGAATCATCTGACTTTTCTTCCATAACTTTTATAATTGAAAGAATTTGAATAAATGATAAAATAGCTATAGAAAAAACGGAACTTAATAATTTTTGCATAGTTATTAAGTTAAATTTAATCATATGAGGTCTCGGGAAAGTAGCAGAAAATTCTCCTATGATTTCTAATTGGTTTTCAAGATTAAAAAGATTAACACTGGCAATTCCAATAATAATTGCCACTAAATACGACGGTATATTTATTTTTAAATTATTTAAAATAATAATTATTACTATTGTAACTAAACCCAAAATTAAAGAATATAAATTAGTTTGATCAATATTTTTAAAAGTTGAATATATTGTTGTAAGGGCATTGTATTCATTTTCAGGACTAACCCCCAAAATATTTCCAATCTGGCCTGCAGCAATAACAAAAGCTACACCAGTAGTAAGTCCAATTACTACTCCATGAGAAATATAATTTACTAAATTACCTACTCTTAAAAAACCAAGAATAAGTTGAATAACACCTACCATAAGAGTTAACATAAAGACACTTTGTAAATAATTTTCAGGAGAAATTAATTT
>DATFIM010000187.1 GCA_035270125.1 Halanaerobiales bacterium
AAATGAAGATTTTTTACCTGAGTCATTAAATATTTATTTGAAAAATGAGGCTATATACCTGGCTTCTTTTATAATTTATGAAAGATTTGGTTCAAATTCTGTAGTATCTCTACCATATAGACAAAATTTTAAATATAAAAAAATAAAAAAGAAAATATTAAGTCTTGATTTTGAAATTAAGAAAGAGTATAAATCGGAAATAGTTAAAATAAAGAAAACTTTTGGTAAATATGAAGATTTTGCTCAAATAGGTGATCAATTATGTTCATATCAATTAAAAGCTTTAAGATAGAGTTAACTCCAGCTTTGAATAATATTTTTGGATAAATTTTTAATAATAGCTCTTGTGCTGGAGTTCCCTCCAGAATATATACTTATATTAACGAATAAAACGGAGGGGTAAAAATGAGAGAGAAATTTAATAGAGAAAATGCTAACTTGTTTTTATTTTCATCTGGAAAGTTGATTTCATTATTTGGGACTGCTATTTATACTTTTGCTCTTGGATTGTATTTATTGAAAGCGACCGGTTCAGGTTTGACTTTTGCCACTAATTTAGTTTTATATACTTTACCAATGGTTTTGATTAATCCTTTAGCTGGAGTGTTGGCAGACAGAATAAATAAAAAAATAGTGGTGGTTGGTTCTGATTTATTAAATGGCATTTTTCTTTTAAGTGTTTATTGGCTGGCCAGCAAATTTGGCTTAAGTGTTATTTTAGTATATATTAGCACCTTTTTTATGACTGTACTTGCTGCATTTTTTAATATGGGAATAGAATCAGCAAAACCCAATCTGGTAAGAGATGAAAAGCTGATTAAAATAAATTCTATGGCAAGAGTGATTGAATCAGCTTCACATATAATTGGTCCAATGTTTGGAGGATTGATCTATGCTTTTATAGATATAAAATTGTTTATTTTGATAAATGGTATTTCTTTTTTACTTGCAGCATTAATGGAATTTTTTATTAATTATCAATTTAATTTAAAAGAAGAAGATAAATCAAATAAAGAGAAAGTTGATTTAAATAAGAAAATAAAAAATAAATTATGGTTAGAAATGAAGGAAGGATACAACTACATTTTTTCTCGGAAACATTTAAAAGCTTTAGTATATATATTTATAGCTTTAAATTTTTTCTTCAATTTTTCAGTAATTGTACCTTTACCATATTTATTAAATACTTTCTGGGAAGTAGATTCAACTATCTATGGTATTGTTCAGGGTGCATTTCCAGTAGGTATGATAATGGGTGCTTTATTAGTTAATAAAATAATTAAGAAAATTAGTTATAGTAAACTTTTAAAAAGAATAAGTTATTCTACTGGTTTTGGAGTTATAGCTTTTGGCTTTCCATTAATAATTTTTGCTGATAATCCAGGCCAAAATTTTATTTTAATTTATTATACGATTTTAATGTTAATGAGTGGAATAGTAGTTTCCTGGGTTGATATACCTGCCAATGTATTATTACAACGGATGGTTCCAGGAAGAATATTAGGGAGGGTAATTAGTGTAAAATTAAGTATTGTAAAATTAATTGTTCCTATTTCCCTGATTATATCTGGTTATTTGGTTAATATCATCTCTCCTCTTTATTTATTCATAGGTGGTTCTTTGATATTTTTAATTTTTAATTTCTGGTTTTTTCCATCTGGAATTGGAAAAAAGTTTATTAGTGTTAGTAATGAAAATATAGGTGTAGTTAAAAAAGCAAATTGAATTTTGTTAATAACTTAACTTAATTAATTTTATATCAATCATATAATAAAATATAAATGAAGTTATAAATAATTTATATAATTAAAAATAGAGGTGGTATTAGTGAAAAAAGATAAAAATATTGAAGTTTATTCAAAAGAATGGTGTCCTTATTGTAAAAAAGCAAAAGCTTTTTTGAAAAGTAAAGGACTGGACTTTATTGAATATGATATTAAAAAAGAAAATAAAATGGAAGAAATGCAGGAAAGAACAGGAAATAAAACTGTTCCTCAAATAATTATAAATGAAAAAAGTATTGGTGGATATGATGAGATGATTGCCTTGCAAAAATCAGGAGAATTTAATGAGCTTCTTGATATTGATAATGAAAATTATGAAAATAAAAATTGGGAACTAATAATTATTGGTGCAGGTCCAGCAGCTTTAAATGCTGCTCTTTATGGAGCAAGAAAAGGTATAGATTTACTTTTAATAGCAAAAGATATGGGTGGACAAGTAATTGATACCAATGAAATAGATAATTATTTAGGAAAAGAAGATATACATGGATCAGATTTAATATTTGATTTTTGGAATCATGTCCACAAATATAATATTTCTTCTTTAATTGGGGAAGAAGTAGTTGAAATCGCAGAAAGTAAAGATAAAAAGCTTATAAAAACAGATAATAATAAAGAATATAAAACTGATTCAGTGATAATAGCAAGTGGAACAGAAAAAAGACATTTAGGAATGAAACAGGAATATGTACTTAAAGGTAAAGGTGTACATTATTGTGCAAGTTGTGATGGTTTCTTATATTCTGGCCAACCTGTGGCTGTTGTTGGTGGAGGTAATTCAGGATTAGAAGCAAGTCTTGATCTGGCAAAAATTGATTGTGATGTTTCATTAATAGAAGTTGAAGATTCATTGATGGGAGATGAATATCTGCAGGAAAAAGTAAAGAAAAATGAAAAAATCACTGTATATACTTCAAATCAGGTCAAAGAAATAATCGGAGAAGATAAATTAAATTCTATTATAATTTATAATGATAATAATGATAAGAAAACTGAACTTGATGTTAATGGTCTTTTTGTTGAAATTGGTTTAGTTGCTAATACTGACTTTGTAAGTGATATAATTGATGTTAATCAATCTAAAGAAATTATTATTAATAATAAAAACGAGACTAATATTAAAGGAATTTGGGCAGCGGGTGATGTAACCAATATTAAGGATAAACAAATAATTACTTCTGCTGCAGAAGGAGCAAAAGCAGCTCTAAGAGTAAATGAATATCTCCAGTAAACTATATATTAAAAACATCTGATTTAGTTAGAATCCTCATAATAGGGGATTCTTTTTATTTTAAATTAATATAAAAATTAAAATCTTATTAAAAATGCAATTTAAGATTGGTATCTAAACATTTTTGGGATATAATATAATATATAAAGTATATTAAAAAATATTACATAAAATTTTAGGAGAGTGAAGAAAAATGAACTTTTTAAATGTAGTAATTTTAGGTATTGTCCAGGGGGTAACAGAATTTCTCCCAATTAGTAGTTCCGGACATTTAGTAATATTTCAACATTTTATGGATGTCAAAGAAGGTTTAACTTTAAATGTATTTTTGCATTTTGGTACTCTTTTAGCCGTTGTTTTAGTTTTTTGGGAAGACATCTGGGCAATGATTACTTTTAAGAAAAAATATCGCAAGTTAACTTATTATGTTATTATAGGTTCTATTCCTGCTGGAGTAATAGGTATTTTATTTGAAGATTTTTTTGAAAGGATATTTTCTACAGTTACAGTTGTAGGATTTGCCTTACTTGTAACTGGTACTTTGCTCTGGATTTCTGATAGAATAGAAATAAAGGAGAGAGATATGGAAGATATGCAATTGGCTGATTCAATTGTGGTTGGTTTTGCTCAGGCTTTTGCTATTATACCCGGGATTTCACGTTCAGGATCAACTATAGTTGGAGGTTTATTTAAAGGTTTAAATCGACAACTTGCTGCTAAATATTCTTTTTTATTATCAGTACCTGTAATTGGAGGGGCAACTTTATTAAAAATAAAAGATCTAGCTACTACTGGAATGGGAAATATTACTTCTCTAGAATTAATTGTTGGTACTTTATCAGCAGCAGTAGCAGGATATTTTTCTATTAAATTATT
>DATFIM010000188.1 GCA_035270125.1 Halanaerobiales bacterium
AGGTAAAAATGGTGAAATTTATAATATTGGAGCTAATAATGAAAAAACTAATTTAGAAATTACAAAAGCTATTTTAAAAATAATGAATAAAGATGAATCGATGATAAGATATGTTAAAGATCGTCCTGGTCATGATTATCGGTATGCACTTAATAATGAAAAAATAAAAAGTGAGTTAGAATGGCAGCCCAGGATATCCTTTAATAAAGGTTTAATAAAAACAATTAAATGGTATCAAAATAATAAAAAATGGTGGAAAAAACTAAAATAAATGATTTAAATTAATTCTTGTTATAATGATTTAAATATATTATAATAGGTTAAGGACATTAGTTAAAAATAAATAAAAGAAATTTATATGGTGAAATTATTATAAACGCTATTAGAAAGGGTGGGTTTATGCACATTGAGTGTTTGAAATACTTTCAGAAAATAGCTAAAATAAAAAGTATATCGAAAGTTGCAAATAAATCACATATTTCACAACCAGCTTTAAGTCAACAAATTCAAAAATTAGAAAATTCTCTTGGAAAAAAATTATTTATAAGAAGTAATAAAGGAGTAAAGCTTACTTCTTCGGGGGAAATAGTTTTAAAATATGCTGATAATATAATAAGAACATATGAAAAAATGTTAAATGGCCTAAAAGAACAGGAACAAAAAGAAATAAAAATTGAAGGAGAATTTTCAATTGCTACTTATTGTTTGCCCTGTGCATTAATTAGTATGCAAGAAGAATATCCAACTCATAACTATAATTTAATTTCAAGTACTTCTGAGGAAATTGAAGGTGATGTCTTAAATGATATTTGTGAATTAGGTTTTATTACAAAACCTTCTTCTGAGGAAGAACTTGTATCAGAAAAAGTTATAACAGAAAAAGTTGTGTTAATATCTCCTGCTAATTATGATATACCTGAAAAAATTAGTATTAAAAAGATTTTAGATTATAAATTAATTATCTTAAAAGAAAGTTGTATTATCAAAGATAATTTAAGAGAAGGTTTATCAAGTATAGGATATACATTTGCAGATTTGAATATTATGTCAAGATTGGAAACTACTGAAGCTATAAAAACATTAGTCCAAAAGGGTTATGGAACTGCTTTGGTTCCATATAATTCAGTTAAAGATGAATTTGTAGCTAATGAACTTAATATATCTAGAATTGAAGATTATAATTTAGATTATAATATATATATGGTGAGAAAAAGTTCTGAAAATTTAACAAAAGATTTAAAGGAATTTATAAAGGGATTTAAAAATTTAGGTCCTAATATCTGTTGTTAATAGATAGGAGAAAGAGATTTATTATGAAAATTCCATTTAATATACCATTTTTAACTGGTAATGAAAAAAAATATATTGAAAAAGCCTTAGATAAAAAAGAATTAAGTGGAGATGGATTTTATACTCAGAAAGTATCAAATTTTTTAGAAAATAATTTCAATTTAAACAAGGTGTTCATGACTACTTCTGGAACTCATGCTCTTGAAATGGCTACTGAGCTAATTAATTTAGGAGAAGGCGATGAGGTTATCATACCTTCTTTTACTTTTACTTCTACAGCTAATTCTGTATTAATGAAAGGTGCTAAACCGGTATTTGCAGAAATAAAAGAAAACACTTTTAATATAGATCCTGCTTATCTCGAAAAATATGTTACTAAAAATACCAAAGCTATAATTCCTGTTCATTATGCAGGGGTAAGTTGTGAAATGAATGAAATTTTAAATTTTGCACAAAAAAACAATTTATATGTAATTGAAGATGCAGCTCATGCTGTGAATGCCAAATATAAAAATGAATATTTGGGTGGTTTAGGAGACTTTGGTTGTTATAGTTTTCATAGCACTAAAAATTATGTTAGTGGAGAAGGTGGAGCCCTCATAATTAATAATAAAAATAAAGATTTAGTGGAAAGAGCAGAAATTATAAGAGAAAAGGGAACAAATAGAAAAAAATTTTTGAAAGGTGAAGTTGATAAATATACCTGGGTTGAAAAAGGTTCAAGTTATTTACCTTCTGATTTGTTGATGGCTTTGCTTTATGCACAATTAGAAAAGTTAGAAGAGATAAGAAATCTTAGAGAATATGTGTTTGAATTTTATTATAAAAATTTGGAGAAATATTTAAATGAAAATTTTTTAGATCATATTTTATCTATTCCTGAAGATAGAGTTTCTAATTATCATATTTTTTACTTAAAATTTTCTTCTAATAATATTAGAGATTTTGTATTGAAAGAATTAAACAAAAGAGGAATAGCTGCCACTTTTCATTATATACCACTACATTCATCTCCTATGGGGAAAAAAATAGGTTATAGTAAAAATGAATTAAAAATTACTAATGAAGTTTCTAATACTTTACTTAGATTACCAATATATCCTGGTTTAAAAGATAAAGAATTAATATATATTATAGAAAAATTAGAAGAAATATTTAAACAATTGTAAATAGATAAGGGGTAGTAATAAAATGGCGGATAATATTTCAGTTGTTATACCGGTTTATAACAGTGAAAATGCGTTATTTGAATTATACCAAAAATTAAAAAAAACTCTTGAAAGTTTAGAAGTAAAATTTGAAATTATATTAATTGATGATAATAGCATTGATGACAGTTATAAAAAAATAGTTGAGTTAAATAATAAAGATAAAAGAGTTAAAGGTATTAAATTAGCTCAAAATTTTGGCCAACAGAATGCAATAATCTGTGGCTTTAATTATGTTAAATATGACTATGTTATAACCCTTGATGATGATCTTCAGCATCAACCTGAAGATTTGATTAAATTATATAATAAAATCAAAGAAGGTTATGATGTAGTTTATGCAATACCACAAAATAGAGAATATGGTTTTTTTAGAAAATTAGGCTCTAAATTAACAAACTTTTTATTTAATTTAATTACATCAAAAAATAAGGATATTAGAGTGAGTAGTTATCGGATAATTAAATCTGATTTAGTAGAAAAAATAACTGAATCTAAATCTTCTTTTGTTTATATATCTGCTATTTTATTAAAATATACTAATAATATTGGAAATATATATGTTTCACACTATGATCGTAAACATGGAAAATCGAATTATAATATTATTAATTTAATAAAATTATTTATGAATTTATATATTTATTATGGAAATTTATCAATTTTGAAATATCTTAGAAAAGATTCAGAACAATTTTCAGTTGAAAAAAGCACTTTTTAAATAAAGGAGTAAAATATGAGATTATTAATATTAGGTGGAGGTAATGGACAGCTTAGCTCCATAAAAAAAGCTAAGGAAATGGGACATGAAGTAGTAGTTAGTGATTATTATAAAAATGCCCCTGGTAAAAAGTTTTCTGATTTTTCGGAGAATATAAGTACTTTTGATATAGATGGAAATATAAAAGTGGCTAAAAAATATAATATTGATGGAGTTATGACAGTTGGTACTGATCAACCGGTTTTTACAGCCATGAAGGTCGCTAAAAAACTTAATCTTCCCCGTTATTTAACAGAAGAAACAGCCAGGGCGGTAACTAATAAAAGAGAGATGAAAAAGACTTTTTCAAAATATGATATACCTACTGTAAATTATAAAATTATTAATAAAAATTTTTCAGATAAGAAATTAGCAAATATTAATTTTCCTGTTGTTATTAAACCCCTCGATAGTCAGGGACAAAGAGGTGTTTTTAAACTTAACTCTATTAAAGAAATTAGAAAACATTTTTCTGAAGTTTTAAATTATTCTCGTGAAAATGAGATTTTAGTAGAAGAATATTATAAGAGTGATGAAATAACAGTAAGTGGCTGGGTAAATCAGGGTAATTTAAATTTACTTACTATTACTGATCGAGTTACTCATGAAAATAATTCACATATAGGAATTTGTAGTGCCCATATTTTCCCTTCAAAACATTTGAAAAAATATTATAATCAGATAAAAGCTATATCAGAAAAAATAGTTGATTCTTTTAAAATAAAAAATGGACCTATTTATTTTCAAATATTAGTTGGAGAAAATGGACTCAAAGTAAATGAGATTGCCTGTAGAATAGGAGGAGCCTATGAAGGTGATTTTATGCCCTGGTTAACCGGTGTCGATATTTTGGAAATGATGGTGAATATTTCTTTAGGTGAAAATATTAATGGTGAAAATTTAAACAATTATAATATTACAAATAACTCAAAATGGCTTTCTGTACAATTATTTTATGCCAAACCGGGAAAAATCACTGAAATAACAAGTACAGCTGAACTTGTTTCTCTTAAAGGAGTTGTTAAAGCTGGATTTAATTTTGAGATAGGTGATAAGATTCAAGAAATAGAAAATGCTACTGAAAGAGCTGGTTATTTTATATTAAGAGGAAAAAATAAATTAGATTTAAAGCAAAAAATAAAAAATGCTTATGATAACTTAAAAATAATTGATTCTAAAGAAAATAATCTTGTTATTAGGGAGATTGGTGAGGTTTTATAAC
>DATFIM010000189.1 GCA_035270125.1 Halanaerobiales bacterium
TCAGTAATTGCTGGTAGACCTCGTTGAGTAAAATTACCATTCATTACACAGATAGCAGCATCTGAGTTTGTGATTTTTTTACTTTTTTCATAATGATAGAGATGTCCATAATGAAAAGGATTATATTCGGTGATAATGCCTGTAATTTTCAAAATTAACTTCACCTCACTTAAATGTCAAAAAAGTTTGATAAGTTTTTCTTTTATCATTTTAACAGGATAATTAGATTTAGTGTAGTATATATAATATGATACCAAATTTAAGTTAACTCAACAAGTAAGTACATAGATTTCTGGCAAATATTAACTATAGGAGGTTAATAAAATGGATATAATGAAAATATTTAAAAACAAAGCTAAGAATGACAAAAAAACTATTGTTTTACCTGAAGGATATGAACCTAGAGTTTATAAAGCTGCTGAGAAAATAGTAGAACAGGATCTGGCTGAATTATTTTTACTTGGAGATGAAGATGAAATTCTTAAAAAAGCAAAAAAAGATAATATAGATCTAACAGGAGTAAAAATAATTAATCCAGAACAATCCAGTTATTTAGATGAATTTGCTGAAACCTATTATGAATTAAGAAAACACAAAGATATAACTAGAAAAGAGGCAAAAGATCAAATAAAAGATCCTCTTTATTTTGGAGTTATGTTAGTATATACTGAAAAAGCTGATGGAATGGTTGCAGGATCTGTAAATGCTACTGGAAATGTTTTATCTCCTGCATTTAAAATTATAAAGACCAAACCTGGTATTTCAGTAGTATCTGGAGCATTTATTATGAATGTTCCAAATTGTTGTTATGGAAATGATGGAGTAATGATTTTCTCTGATTGTGCTGTTAATCCGAATCCTACTGCAGAACAATTATCAGAAATTGCTATTTCTTCTGCAGAAACTGCTAAAGAAATGTTGGGTATAGATCCGGCAGTTGCTATGCTTTCTTTTTCAACAAAGGGCAGTGCCTGTCATGAATTAGTTGATAAAGTAGTAAGAGCAACAGAAATAGCCAAAGAAAAATCTCCAGAAATCATGCTTGATGGAGAACTTCAGGCTGATGCCTCTTTAATTCCTGAAGTAGCTAAAACAAAATCTCCAGAAAGTAATGTGGCTGGAAAAGCAAATGTTCTTATATTCCCTGATTTACAATCTGGTAATATTGGCTATAAACTAGTACAAAGATTAGCAGGAGCAGAGGCTATAGGACCTATTTTACAGGGGATTGCTAAACCAGTTAATGACTTATCTCGTGGATGTTCTATAGAGGATGTTGTTAATGTTACAGCAATTACAGCTGTGCAAGCACAGGTACAGGAAAATTAAATTTTATAATATAAATAAAAAAGGAGTTGAAATTAAATGAAAATATTAGTTTTAAATAGTGGTAGTTCTTCAATTAAATATCAACTATTTAATATGGAAAATGAACATGTGTTAATGAAAGGTGTAGTTGAAAGAATAGGTATTGATGGTGCTTTTTTGGAATATGAAAATGAAGATGGTGAAGAATTTAAAGTAGAAAATGAAATACCAGATCATTCTAAAGGGATTGAACTGGTTATTGATAGTTTACTTGATGAAGAAAATGGTGTTCTTGATTCTATGGATGAAATTGCTGCTGTAGGTCACAGAGTTGTACATGGAGGAGAAAAATTTGCTCATTCAACATTAATTAGTGATGAAGTTGTGGATAAAATGGAAGAGGTATCAGAACTTGCCCCTTTACATAATCCACCTAATTTAGCTGGAATAAAGGTATGTAAGGAAATGATGCCAGAAACTCCTCAGGTAGGAGTATTTGATACTGCTTTTCATCAATCTATGCCTGAAGAAGCATATATGTATGCTATTCCTTATGAGTATTATGAAAAATATGGTGTTCGCCGTTATGGTTTCCATGGAACTTCACATAAGTTTGTTGCTAA
The DNA here is from genome assembly GCA_035270125.1 of Halanaerobiales bacterium. NCBI lineage: Bacteria > Bacillati > Bacillota > Clostridia > Halanaerobiales > Halanaerobiales bacterium. Next base: position 1,932 of record DATFIM010000189.1, read on the forward strand.
AAAAGCCGCTGAGTTAATAGATAAAGATCCCAAAGATGTTAAAGTAATTACCTGTCATTTAGGTAATGGTGCCAGTGTAGCTGCTGTTGATGGTGGTGAATCTGTTGATACAAGTATGGGACTAACTCCTCTAGAAGGTTTAGTTATGGGAACAAGAAGTGGTGATATTGATCCAGCTATAATTCCATTTTTGATGAAAAAAGAAGGTTTAGAAGCTGATGAAGTTGATAATATTTTAAATAAAAAGAGTGGATTATTAGGTGTTTCTGGAGTAAGCAATGATTCTCGTGATGTTAAAGAAGCAGCTAAAAATGGAAATGAAAGAGCAGAATTAGCTCGTAAGTTATTTAATTATCGTGTTAAAAAATATATAGGTTCTTATGCAGCTGCTATGGGTGGTGTAGATGCAATTGTCTTTACTGCTGGTATTGGTGAAAATGCAAAAGATGTAAGAAAAGATGTTATGGAAGATATGGAATTTTTAGGTGTAGAAATAGATGAAAAAGCTAATGATGTTCGTGGTGAAACTAGAGAAATTTCTACAAAAGATTCTAAAGTTAAAGTATTTACTATTCCTACAAATGAAGAATTAGTAATCGCTAGAGATACTGAAGAAATAGTAAATAATTAGGAAGAATAAATACTTGACAACTGGGTATTGTTTTTTGTATAATTAAATGTGGTTGTCAGGGGGAATATATTTTGAGAATAGAACTAGCAAATTTTAGTTTAGATTTAAGTAATATGGATGAAATTGGAAGTATTAAAGAGATTAATGTTAATCTTGTTTTTCAAGATTTAAAATTCAGATCACAGGAAATAGGAGTGCCAGAACCCCTACATTTAGATGCCAAAATTTATAATACTGATAAGTCTTTTGTGCTTGAAGGTAACTTAGCTGGTAATATAATTTTGAGATGTAGTAGATGTCTGGAAAAATTCAATTATCCTATTGATATAGATATTGAAAAAGAAATTGATAATGAAGATATTGAAAATTTAGCAAATGTAAAGATTGATCAAATTCTAAAAAATAATATTTTCTTAAATATTCCTATAAAACCTCTTTGTGATGAAAATTGTAAGGGTTTATGTCCAGAATGTGGGCAAAATTTAAATGAAGAGGAATGTGATTGTGATACTGAAATAGTTGATCCTAGATTAGCTGATCTAGAGAATTTTTTTGATGAAGATTAAATAAAGACTTATAGATTGATTAATTGTTTAAGGAGGTGGATAAATATGGCTGTACCAAAGAAGAGAACTTCTAAAATGAAAAAAAGAAAGAGACGTACACACTGGAAGTTAAAAGAGCCAACATTAGTTGAGTGCTCTAATTGCCATGAAAAGATTTTACCACACAGGGTATGTCCTGAATGTGGATATTATAAGGGAGAACAGGTAGTTTAATAACCTAGATTTAAAAGAGTAGTCTGAAATGACTACTCTTTTTTATTTGCAATTATCTTTATGCTAATATATAATATTAGAAGTAGATATTATGAGCTGGTCTTAATTAATATAAATTCTGCTAAAAGGTGATTATATGAGGAAAGCAAGAAAAAAGAAAAGACAGAAAATGTTAAAAAATCTTATTGAAAAAGATCCTTTTTTAACTGATGAAGAATTAGCAGATAAATTTGAAGTTAGTATTCAGACAATAAGATTAGATAGAATGGAAATGGGAATTCCAGAAATGCGAGAGAGAACAAAAAATCTTGCCCAAAATGCTTATCAGAGATTAACTTCAGTAACTGAAGGTGAAGTTATTGGGGAGTTAATAGAGTTGGAGTTAAATAAATATGCAGAATCTTATTTAAGAGCTACAGAAGATATGGCTTTAAAGAAAACTCCTATTATTAGAGGTCACCATATTTTTGCTCAGGCTAATTCTCTCGCTGTGGCAGCTATTGATGCTGAAATTGTATTAACCGGTTCATCTGAAGTTAAATTTCAAAAAATAGCAAAAGTGGGAGAAATTTTAAAAGCAAAGGCTTATGTTAGAAAATATAAAAAAAATAAATATTATATTGATGTTAATACTTATTCTGATGAAGATGAAATTTTTAGCAGCAGCTTTGTCATGTTTGCCAAGAAAAAGGGGGAGATTCAAGAGTGAATATTGTATTAGATGCAATGGGAGGAGATAATGCTCCTGAGGAAATTGTTAAAGGTGCTGTAGAAGCTTGTAAATTAGATAATACTTTTAATCTTACTTTAGTAGGAAAAAAGAATTTAATTGAAAAAGAATTAAAAAAATACAATAATTATAAAAAGGAAAGAATCCAGATTGAAAGTGCAACAGAAGTTATTACCATGAATGATTCTCCTGCTAAAGCATTAAGACGTAAAAAAGATTCATCTTTAGCAATAGGTTCTAACCTTATAAAAGAAAAAAAGGGAGATGCCTTTATCTCTGCAGGTAATACCGGGGCAGTTATGGCTGCAGGTTTATTTAATATAGGTCGTTTATCTGGTATTAAAAGACCTTCAATTTCAACTGTTTTTCCGGCTAAAGGTGGTCAGACTCTTTTAATGGATGCTGGTGCTAATACTGATTCAAAACCAGAAAATCTTCATCAATTTGCAATTATGGGCCAAATCTATTCTAAAAAGATATTAAATGTTTCTAATCCTAAAATTGGCCTTTTGAGTATTGGCGAAGAAAAGAAAAAAGGAAATAAATTAGTAAAAGAGACTTATCAATTACTGGAAAATGATGAAAGACTTAATTTTATTGGTAATGTAGAAGGAAGAGATATTTTTAAAGATAATTGTGATATTGTGATTTGTGATGGTTTTGTAGGTAATGTTGTTTTAAAAACAACTGAAGGTGTTGCTTCTTTTGTATTTGATATTTTAAAAGACACATTAACTAAAGATCTAAGAGCTAAAATAGGAGCAGGAATCTTAAAACCATATTTAAAAGATATGAAAGATAGATTGGATTATAGTAAATATGGGGGAGCCCCTTTACTTGGTATAAATGGTATAGTTATAATTAGTCATGGTAGTTCAAATTCAACTGCTATTGCTAATGCTATAAAAGTTGCAAGAAATGCTATTAATAATAATATTGTTGAATTAATAGAAGATGAAATCAATAGGGATGGTGAATAGAATATGCAAAAAGCTTCAATTACTGGATGGGGAAAATATCTTCCAGATAAAGTTTTGACAAATGAAGACTTAGAAGAAATGGTTGATACAAGTGATGAATGGATTAAAAGTAGAACTGGTATCAAACAAAGGTATATAGCTGCAAAAAATCAAACAACAGGTGACCTTGCCTATCATGCTTCACAAAAAGCCCTGGCAAAAGCTGATTTAAAAGCTGAGAATTTAGATATGATTATTGTAGCTACAGTAACTCCAGATATGCCTTTTCCGGCAACTTCCTGTATTCTTGAAGATAGATTGGGAGCTGCAAATGCAGCTACTTTTGATCTGGAAGCAGGTTGTTCAGGTTTTGTATATGGTTTAAGTGTTGCAAGTCAGTTTATTGAAACCGGTATGTATGATAATATTTTAGTAGTAGGTGCTGAAACTCTTTCTAAAATTATGGATTGGGAAGATAGGAATACCTGTGTGCTTTTTGGTGACGGAGCTGGAGCAGCAGTTGTTCAATCAGTAGATCATGGTGGTTTTATGTCATTTGACCTTGGTTCTGATGGTAGTGGTGGAGATAGTCTTTATATGCCTGGTGGTGGTTCTTTACATCCTGCAACTGAAAAAACAGTTAAAGATAGATTACATTATATTAAAATGGAAGGTAATCAGGTTTTTAAATTTGCCGTTAAAAGGATGAGTCAATCTTCTATTGATGTAGTTAATAAAGCTGGGTATGAACCTGAAAATGTTGATTTATTTATTCCTCATCAAGCAAATACTAGAATTATTAATTCTGCTGCTAAAAGATTAAATTTAGAAGATGATGAAGTATATATGAACTTACCTGAATATGGCAATACATCAAGTGCTTCTGTACCGATTGCCATGGCTGAAGCAAGAAATAAAGGATTAATAAAAAATGGTGATAAAATAGTGTTAGTTGCCTTTGGAGCTGGATTAACCTGGGCATCTGCATTTCTAGAATGGAATGAGGAGGGAAAATAAATGTCAATAAATACTAAACTATGTTCAATACTCGATATAAAATATCCAATTTTACAGGGAGGCATGGCCTGGGTTGCAACTGGTGAATTGGCTGCTGCTGTTTCAAAAGCTGGTGGCCTGGGTATTATAGGTTCTGGGAATGCTCCCGCTGATGTAGTAAGAAAGGAAATAAAGAAAGTAAAAAAAGCAACAGATAAACCATTTGCTGTAAATTTGATGTTACTATCTCCTTATATTGAAGATGTTATTGATATGGTGATAGAAGAAAATGTACCTATAGTTACAACAGGAGCAGGTAATCCTGGAAAATATATTGATAGATTTAATAAAGCTGGAATTAAAGTTGTTCCTGTTGTTCCTTCTGTGGCTTTAGGACGTAGAATGGAAAGAGTGGGTGTAGATGCCATGATTGCTGAAGGCCATGAAGCAGGAGGCCATATTGGCCGTTTAACTACTATGGCTCTCATCCCCCAATTAGCAAATAAAGTAGATACTCCTATTATTGCTGCTGGAGGGATTGCTGATGGGAGAGGTATGGCTGCTGCTTTAAGTTTAGGAGCCTCTGGAGTACAGATTGGTACAAGATTTGTTTGTTCAAAGGAATGTACTGCTGCTGATGAATTTAAAAAAGCTATACTTAAATCTAGAGATAGAGATGCAGTTGTAACCGGTCGTTCTACCGGTCATCCAGTCCGAAATTTAAAAAATAAATTGACTCGTAAA
>DATFIM010000190.1 GCA_035270125.1 Halanaerobiales bacterium
AGTGATATAACTAATAATTTTTTCAACTTTATTTCCCCCTTATATTGTTTGTTTTGATAATTTAGAAAATTCTATACAACTAAATAAAGAATATTTAAATTTATATCACTCTCCTTTCAAAAAATATATAAGTATTTATAACTGAAATTTTTTGAATAATATATATTTTTGCAATTATAATATAACTTAAATTAGTTACAAGCCAGTTACATAATATATATTTCAGTATTAATCATAAAATACCTTTTTATACTTCAATTTACCATAATTTTATTTCATTGGCTTTTTTACGTAATTCATCTCTAAAATCTGGATGAGCAATATTAATCATAGCATCCACTCTATCTCTAATACTCTTTCCTTTTAGATGTGCTACACCGTATTCAGTTACTATATAATCAATATCATTTCTTCCTAAAGTTACCTTTGAACCTGCTGGTAACTCAGCTAATATTGTTGAAATTTCTCCATCTTTAGCTGTAGATCTTAAGGCAATAATACCTTTGCCTCCTTCTGATCTTTGGGCACCACGATGAGTATCTACCTGACCTCCAGTCCCACTATAATGTTTATTTCCAATAGCTTCTGAACAAACCTGGCCAGTCAAATCAACCTGTAAAGCTGTATTAACACTTACCATTTTATGATTTTGCCCAATAATACAGGGGTCATTGGTTACACTACCCTGTTGAAATTCAACTGCTAAATTAGTATCTATAAAATCATATAATTTTTTGGTACCCATAGCAAATGTTCCTACCATTTTTCCCTTCCATAATGTTTTCTTTTGATTTGTTATTACCCCTTCTTTAAATAAATCAACCATACCATCAGTAAACATTTCAGTGTGTACACCTAAATCTTTTTTGTTTTTTAAAGAATGAGCAATAGCATTTGGAATACCGCCAATACCTAACTGAAGTGTAGAACCATCTTCAATCATTTTTGCAACATGTTCTCCTATTTGCTTTTCTTCTTCACCTGGTTCAATCGGTGGAACTTCAATTAAAGGAGTTGTATTTTCCACTAGATGATCGACCTGGGAAATATGCACCTGAGTATCTCCTAAAGTCCATGGTAAATTTTCATTAATTTCAAGGACAACTATTGTATTTTCATCTTCGATCATCATTTTTTCATAAGTTAAACCCAAAGAAAGTGAGAAAAATCCATTTTCATCCATAGGAGTAGCTGTTCCCCAGAATATATTCAAATCATCGTTTTCAAGTTTTTTCATACCAGCTTCATGGAGATTATTAGGGATATAAGTGACATTTCCGTGTTTATGGTTTTTACGATCTGCAGGACCATAAAACCAGGTTTCATTTAAAAATGTTCCCTTCATTTTAGGCTCCAAAAAATTATAATCTCCCATCATTAAACAAGAAACAATGTTCACGTTTTCTAATTCATCACTTCTATTTTCTAATTCATGTAATAAACCCTGAGGTTCAGAAGCTGCCATTGCAGTTACAACTTTTTGATTGGATTTCACTTTTGAAACAGCTTCCGGGATAGTTATAAGTTTTTCTTGATATTTTTTACTTACATTCATATTTTAGTCCCCTTTCATATTTATTATTAATTTATATCTCCCCATTTAACAACATTAGCAGCCCAGGCATAACCAATACCAGCTGCAATCATGGAAATAATTGTACCATCTTCAACCTTTCCATCTTCTAAACCTAATCTTAAAGATAAAATTTGATCAATTTGTCCAAGATGTCCATAATGACTTAGATAAGTAGTTTGACTGGAATCAATATTTAATAAATCTAACATATAATTGTGCATTGATCTTTTAAAATGTAAAACTGCTAAGTAGCCTAAATCATCTTTATCCAGGTCAGCTTTTTCAAAAGATTTATCAATACAATGCATCCAGTTATCCATTGAAACTTCTTCAAGTCTTTCTTTCATATGTTCTGGATTAAAAATAGTAAGTGATTTATAAGCTTCATCAATGTTATCACAATTAATAGGATTTTCACATCCACCATATTTAACTCCAGCATCCCTAGCTAAAGAACCATCTGACATAATATGTGTACCCATTAAAACATTTTTGCCATAATTCTTTTTTACTATTAATGCTCCACCACCTGCCCCTAAATTATACATCATAGACATTGGTTTGTCTTTATAATCTACAAAATCTATATTTCTATATCCACCAACAATCATAGCAGTTTCAATATCTTCATTAGCAATCATCATACTTTCTGCAATTTTCATTGCTGCAACTGTAGTACAACATCTCTGTTGGAGGTCAATTGCCCAGGCATTTGTTGCCCCAATCTGACCCTGGATATATATTGAAGAGGTAGTTAAAGGATATTCTTTCCACTCTTCACCGATTCCTAAAATAAGATCTATTTCTTTTGGATCAACATTAGTTCTCTCAAGAGCATCTTTTGCTGCTCTAACTCCCATGTCCTGTGTTCCATCATTTTCTCCTGGAATAACCTTTTCAATAATTCCTAATTTTTCTTTGACTGCCTCTTCTGCCCAATAACCATCTGTAGCATCAGAAATTTCAGAAGCTGTCATTCTTTCATCTGGAAGATAAATTCCAGTACCAACTATACCTAAATGATCTTTGTTTTTATCCATATTGACTTCCCCCTAATATGCTCAAAATTTAATATTTATTTAGATAATTTCAAATCATTTATTGCAATAATATTATAAATATTTTGAGTTTCAATTAAGTTACAAACAAGTAACTTACTAATTAAATTTAATATTGTAACTTTTTTGTTACGTAAATTATGTTATAATTAAACAAAAGGAGGAATTTTTAATGGAAATTAATCTAAAAAGTGTTAAATTAGCAAATGGTGAAAAATTAGGATACCGTAAAAAAGATGGTGGTGAAAAATTGTTAGTTTTACTTCATGGTAATATGACTTCTTCTAAACATTGGGATATTTTAATAGAATCTATGCCTGACGAATTTACTATATATGCCCCAGATTTAAGAGGTTTCGGTATTTCTTCTTACAATCAAGAAATTAGTTCTTTACATGATTTTTCAGAAGATTTAAAAATGTTCTGTGACAAATTAAATTTAAATAATTTCAATTTAATGGGATGGTCTACCGGTGGAGGAGTGGCTATGGATTTTGCTGCTGATAATCCTGAATATGTAAAGAAATTAATACTAATGGAATCTGTAGGCACAAAGGGTTATCCAATATTTAAAAAAGATGAAAATGGAAAACCCATTCCTGGTGAATTACTCTCTACAAAAGAAGAAATTGCTAATGATCCAGTTCAAGTATTACCTGTATTAAATGCTTATAAAAATAAGGATAAAGATACAATGAAAATGATCTGGAATAACACTATTTACACTGATAATCAACCTGATCCAGAAAAATATAATGAATATCTTGAAGATATGTTTACTCAAAGAAATTTAGTAGATGTGGATTATGCTCTTGCTCATTTTAATATTAGTAATGAGCATAATGGTTTAGAAGAAGGTATTGGAAAGGCAGAAAAAATTGAAGCACCTACTCTTATTTTGTATGGAGAAAATGATAAAGTAGTAACTGAGCAAATGGCTAAAGATATTAATAATGATATTGGAGAAAATGCTAATTTACAATATCTCAAAAAATGTGGTCATTCTCCTCTAATAGATGATCTTGATCAACTATTAGAAAATATTTTAAATTTTATTAATTAATTTTCACTTTAATTTCCCTTATATATGCTAAAGAGGCAGTAAAACTGCCTCTTTAGTTAGATAATATTTTATGTTAATTTTTGATAATAACTTTCAATCTCTGTAATGGGAAAAACATTTAATTCTCGATCAAGTACTCTTTTACACCTTTTATATATTTTAATAGCCATTGACCTTCGATCAAGTTTATTATAACTCTTCATTTTATATAAATATGCTTTTTCCCAGCAATTATCAATTTCCAACATTTTATTACTCAAATCAATACATTTTTGATATTCTTCTCTTTTAAAATAAATTTCAATTAATTTATCTCCTGTGTTTAAAAATAAACTTTTTAATCTCTCTCTTTCATTTCTTACCCAATCAAGATAAAGTTTATCTACTACAAAGTCGTTATCATATTTATTTATTGCAGATTTGAAATATTTTATTTTTTCATCTTCAGAATTAGCATTTTCCCCATTTTCAACTAATTTTTGAAATTCTTTAACATCATAAATATAACCAGAATTTTCATTAAAACCATATGAAGAGCCATGACGTACCAGAAAAAATGGTTTTTGTCTTGGTTTTCTTGAAGGTTCAAGAGCATTTTTTAATGCATTTAATGTAACTTTAAAATTACGTGAAGCCTTTTTCTTTTCTTTCTCAGGCCAGAGATAATAGTATATTTTTTCTTTTGGTATTAATTCACCTATATGAACCAAAAATAATAAAAATAGTTCTTTGGCTTTTTCTCGTTCCCAATCTTTTTGATTTATTTTTTCTTTACCGCGCCAAACCTGCAAATTTCCCAAAGCTTTTATTTTCAATTTAAAGCCAGGGTGGTTTTTTAAGTGTGTTAAGCCTAATTCAGCCAAAATTCCTTTAACATAATTTTCTTTTATAGATCTGTCCCTTGCTGTTAATAAAACTGGAATAAATCTTTCTGGGGAATCTCCTCCAAATAAAGTTGATTTTAGAAATATAAAATTAAAACTTCTTTTTTCCATTATTTTAAAAAGATTTTTAGTAGTTATATCAAATTTATCCAATTTATTTTCTTCATAGTAAACAAGTGATAACCAAATTCTATTTATTGTTTTTAAAAATTCATCATTTAATTTTTTAAACCTTATAATATTATCTAAGAATTTTTCTTCAGATTTTTTTAAATTGCCCTTAAAATAATGATTGATTGCCATACTAAAAATAAGAATACCTGAAAGCCATTCATCACCAGCCTGTTGTGCAATTTTCAATCCTCGTTTACCATACCTAAGACCTAAATCACAATCACCATGAAAAGCCTCCAGTAAAGACAGGCCCATTAATGGCTCTGCTTTTCCTCTTGGTATATTAAATTCATCAATTATATCTAATGACTTATTGTAAGCATTACGAGCATTTTCAAGTTTTTCTCTGCCTTTGATTTGATAAGCATGTCCCAATCTCATGTAAGCAACAGCCCTAATAAAAGGAGAATTAAGTTCTTCCCCTAAATATATACCTCCCTGAGCATAATTCATTGCTGAAAAAGAATTACCAATAAAACTATGAATTAAGGATAAAATTAAAATTGTTTCCCGGTGTGAACGAGGTATTCTTGAACCCTTTTTTTCATTTTCTACTTTTTTCTCAAGGATTTTTTGAGCTTCTTTCAAACGACCGGTTCTTAACTTAACTCTTGCACTAAAATTATTATTTGCTACCTCATCTTCAGTTATATTTTCAGCCTGTTTATATAATTTTTCTGCTTTTTTCAATTGGCCCTCATTAGCCTTATTTTCAGCCATTAATTTTAATAATATCGATTCATCCCATAAATTTTCCTTTTCTCTTAATTTTAAAGCCTTTTTTAAATATTTATCTGCTTTTGCAGGTTGAACAGTATCAAGATAAATCATTGCTATTTTTTGTAAAACTATACTTAAATATAAATTATCATCAAAATATTCCCTGGCATTTTTATAGACTTTTAGAGCCTGATCAAAATGACTTCTAAGTCTATATATATCTCCCTGATATACATATAAAAGAGGATATTTAGAAAAAATTGAATTAGGTAGTTCATTTAAAGCATCCTGGAGAGTATCCAATCTTCCTAATTCTAAAAGTTTTTCAGCTGATGATAATATTAATTTTGCAGATTTATTATAATCTTCTGCCCCCAAACTGTGATAAATAGCGAAACCTTTTTCACCTGTATTTTCACAAATTTCTGCAGCTTTTTTATGAAGTTTTTTATAATCATATTTTTTCTTACCCTGTTCTCGTAAAAATTCATGAAATAAATTATGATATCGATATTGATTATTGCCCAAATAATATATGAACAGTTTTTTATCAACTATTTTTTCAATTATTTCTTTACTGTTATTAATATCTAAAAGTTGATTACATATATCTATCCGTAAATATTTTAAGACAGCTGTTTTTAATAAAAATTCTTTTATTTCCTCTGATTGATTTTCCAGTACTTCAAATGCTAAATATTCAAATAATAAATGTAAAGATTCAGTTTCATTATTAATAATATCCTCAACTTTTGCACCATTACTCAAACCTTCACCAATTAAATCTATGGCCATAATCCATCCTTCTGTTTCTTCATAAATATTTCTTAATTCTTCATCAGTTAAATTCAAATTATATTCATTTTTAAAAAATTTATCTATTTCCTTTTTGTTTAAAGAAAGCTCCTTATCTCCTATAAGTAATAATTTTCTTTTTAGCTTCCAATTCGCAAATTGAGGAAAATTAAGATCTTCTCTTGAAGATATAACCAGATGTAAATTAGGAGGCATTCTTTTAATAAAATATGATAAAAGTTCAGTTATTTTATCTTTATCATTTACTAAATGAAAATCATCTAAGATAATAAATTTTTCCTCATTTATTTCATTTAAAAATTCATTTATAAATATATCCAAAACTTGCTTTAAGGGAATTCCTTTATTACCTGATTGATTTAAAAATCTAATTGCTTCATCTCCAATATTTTCATTTTTGAACTTAAAAGCATGAATAAAATTTAGAAAAAATAATGCTGGATCTTTATCAAGCTCATCAATACTATACCAATAATAATCATCTTTATAATTTTCATTAAAATATGATGAAATTGTGGTGCTTTTTCCATATCCCGGTCCAGCTTTTACTACAGTTAATGGAAATTTAACAGAATCATTATATTTTTTCCATAATTTTTTATTAATCCACTTTAATTCCGGAGTTGAGGGAGCTATGAATTTTGTTTTTATTATTAAACTACGCAAAAAAAATCACCTCAAGATTTTCTAAATAATTTATTATCTTATTGTATTTATTCTATATTTTTAGACTAAACCCTGCAAAAAAATGTTATAAAGATATATTTATGTAAATTATATTTAAATAAAAAAATAGAAAGGATTGAAAACAATCCTTTCTATTATGCTGGTTTTATGTATTCAATTTTTAAATTTATTAATTATTATTTACTGCGTCTTTGAATGATTTACCAGCTCTAAAAACAGGTACTGTTCTAGCAGGAATAGTAATTTCTTCACCTGTTTGTGGATTACGCCCTTTGCGTGAGCTACGATCTTTAGCTTCGAAAGTACCAAAACCAATAATTTGCACATTGTCTCTCTTATCTTCATCTTTTTTAGCTTCATCACTTAAATAACCTTCTACGGTTTCAAGAGTGGTATTAATAACTTCACCACAATCTTTTTTAGTTAAACCAGTTTTTTCTGCAACAACATCAATAAGTTCAGTTTTTGTCATATTTTTCACCTCCTTATAAATTAATTCATTCTATTACTTATAATTCGCTAATTGTTAGCTTTTTCCTGCCCAAATTTAATAAAAATTAAAAAAAATACTGTAAATAAGTCTTTTTAGCTAATTCCAGGCCTGATTGTCATCTACAACCTCTTCCATTTCATGTTTAGGTCCTCTTAACATTAGATCATCCACGGCATTTAAAGGTTCTTTTCCTTCAAATAAAACTTTATATATTTCATTAGTAATCGGTAATTCAAAATCAAAATTTTCTTCTTCGATCCATTGTTTTACAGCTTTTGTAGTTTTTATACCTTCTACTGCCTGGCCAACTTTACTTAAAGAATCTTCAAAACTCATACCTTGACCTATATTATAGCCAAATCTTCTATTACGACTGTGAGTACTGGTACAGGTTACAACTAAATCTCCCATTCCAGAGAGTCCAGCATAAGTAAGTAAATTACTGTCAAAATAAGAACCTAATCTACTTATTTCCATTAAACCTCGAGTAATTAAAGCTGCCATTGAATTATCACCATAACCTAGTCCATCAGTAATCCCAGCAGCTATGGCAATGATATTTTTTATGGCACCTCCCATTTCAACTCCTACAATATCAGGATTAGTATATACTCGAAAAGTTCTTGTCATAAACATGTCTTGAATTTTTTCTGCTATTTTTCTATTTTTACTGGCAGCTACTGCCGCTGATGGTAAATCTTTCACTACTTCTTCTGCATGAGTTGGTCCAGAAAGAACTGCCACAGGATTATCAGTAATTTCCTTTATAATTTGAGAATTTCTTAAATAAGTTTTTTCTTCTATACCTTTAGCTGTTGAGACAATAATCTTATCATTATCTAAATAAGGTTTAATTTTATTCATAATAACTCTAGTTGCATCTGTAGGAACAGAAACAACTATATTCTCAGCATTCACTACCATTTCTTTTAAATTATTTGTAGCTTTAATATTATTAGATAATTTAATATCTGGAAAATAAGTTGTATTTATATGTTTATGATTAATGTCTTTTTTTAATTTATTATCTCTAACATAAATTTCAATATCATAATTGTTTTTAGCAAGTATAGTTGCAAGAGCAGTTCCCCAACTACCTCCACCAATAACTGCAATTTTATTTTTCATTAAGATCACCTCGATTTTTATTAGGGGGCCATTTCATTCTATTTTCAGTTCCATGTAAAAGACGGGCAATATTTTCTCGGTGAGTAAAAATTACACCAATTGCCAAAATAACCATAAAATAAAAATAAGCTGAAGACTCTTTCAAAAAATAACTGGAAAAAACGAGAGAAACGGCTGCCATCATTGATGCTAAAGATACATATCTTGTTATAATAGTTATCAAAAACCAAATTACTGTTAAAATCAAAAAGCCCATAGGGAAAATATTCATCACTATCCCAATAGTTGTAGCTACCCCTTTTCCTCCAGAAAAATTGAGAAAAACAGAAAAATTATGACCAATAATAACTATTAAAGCAAGTAAAAATATTATATATAAAGGAGTTTGTTGTGGTAATATTAATTGTATTAAAATAACTGCAAAATAACCTTTTAAAATATCAACTAAAGCGACAATTAAGCCCATTTTGATTCCTAAAACTCTAGCTGCATTTGTAGCTCCTATATTACCACTACCAAATTTTCTTATATCTTCGCCTTTTATTTTTTTAGTTATTAAATAAGCAGTAGGCAATGAACCTATTAAATAACTCAAGATTGCCAGAAAAAATATTTTCATATTTTTTAGTTCCTCCTTAAGTTCTTTGCTTGATTTTAAAAATAATAGGGCTTCCTAAAAATCCAAATGCTTCTCTTATAGTGTTTTTCAAATACCTTTCATAAGCAAAATGCATAAGTTCTGGCTCATTAACAAAAAATACAAAAACTGGCGGTTTTACACCTGTTTGACTTGCATAATATATTTTTACACTTTTACCTTTTTTACTTGGGGGTTGTCTTAATTGAACTGCTTCCTGAATAACTTCATTTAAGACACCGGTTTTAACCCTCTGAGAACTCTGTTCAATTACATATTCTAATAATTCTAGAGCTTCTTTAACTCTAACTCCTGTTATAGCAGATATAAAAGTAATAGGAGCATAATTTAAAAATTTCATTTCATAATATATATTGTCAATAAATTCATCCATAGTTTTATTATCTTTTTCAACTAAATCCCATTTATTAACTGCAATAACTATTGGTTTCCCATGATCATGAGCATATCCAGCAATTTTTTTATCCTGTTCTGTTACTCCTTCTAGAGCATCTATCATCATTAATACAGCATCAGATCTTTCTATGGCCTTAATAGAACGAATATTACTATAATATTCAACTGATTCTTTAACTCGAGATTTTCTTCTAAGTCCAGCTGTATCTATTAATTTATATTTCAACTCATTATATTCAACTACTGTATCAATAGCATCCCTGGTAGTACCGGGAATATCACTTACAATAACCCTTTCCTGTCCAAGTATATAATTTACTAATGAAGATTTTCCTACATTAGGTTTACCTACAACTGCTATATCCATAGTATCACTATCAGGTTCTTCTTCAGTATCAGGAAGTTTATTTACAATAAGATCTAAAAGATCACCAGTATTTTTACCATGTTCAGCAGAGATTGTAATAGGATCTCCCATTCCTAAAGAGTAAAATTCCCATTTGATTTCTTCTGCTTTTTTATAATTTTCAACCTTATTTATTACTAATATAACTTCTTTATTGGTTCTACGTAAAATATTTGCTATTTCTTCATCTAAAGAAGTAATACCACTTCTTCCATCTACAACAAATAATATAACATCAGAATCTTCCATTGCTATTTCAGCCTGTTTTTTTGTTTTTTGTTTTAAAATATCTTTTTCATTTATTTCAATTCCACCTGTGTCAACTAAAATAAAGTTGTTATCTAGCCATTCAACTTCTCCATATATTCTATCCCTTGTAACGTTTGGTTCTCCCTCAACAATTGCTTTTCTTTGTCCAGTAAAACGATTAAATAATGTAGATTTTCCTACATTAGGTCTTCCAACAATTGCTACAACTGAATCTGACATATTAAAGCACCTCCATAATTTCCTTCAAATTGTTACAAACATATAATTTTTTGTCTTTTAATTTATCTTTTAATTTTATAAAACTCATATTATCCAAAAATAAATTTTCATCATTTAGTGTTATACCAGGAATTATTATGTTTTTTGATGTATCATTTTTTATTATAGAATTATAAATATCCTGACCAGTAAGTAATCCGGTAACTGTTACATTTTTCCCGAAAAATTTATTTTCTATTACTAATAAATCAATATTTAGTCCTTTTATTTTATTAAATCTATTTATTACTTTTTTCATTATTTTTTTAGATAGTTCTGCAGTTATTATAGTAAATTTTTTATTTTTCTGTAATTCATCTGGTAATTCATCATCAATATTTTTTAGCTCATTTAACAATAATCTAGTTAAACCAATACCATTTTCAATTTGAGGAAAACCATTATATTTATCATATTCTGGTATTTTTTCTCCAGCAAGTAAATAAAATTCATCAGAAGCATATAAGAAATTTTCATTATATTTAT
>DATFIM010000191.1 GCA_035270125.1 Halanaerobiales bacterium
ACATTGATAACAAAACATAGAATTTTTTATTGAATCTCCCCTTCGATGAATTTTCTAGATTAGTATGTGATTATTTTTTGAAAAAATTCACACGTAACAATCATTACATACCCAAAGATTAATTATATATATATCTTTCATATTACCTCCTTGTAAATCAGAGATTTAGCATCAAATTTCCAGTAAAAATTTTCATTTCCTAAAATTGTATTCTTTTGTATCAGCTTACAAAACTGGTATTGTGACATAGCTTTGTTCTTTAAAAATAGTTATACTTTCCCCCTCCCCAAGAAATCTAACTAATTAATTTCCAGTTTTGTTTTAAGTTATGTATTTGCAAATATTGGATTTTTCCAATCATTTTCTATAATAAATCTTTCATCTCTTATATCTTCAATAATATTTATTTGAAGCATTTTCTTCTTTCTAAATCCCCTTATACACCTAAAAAAATATAATTGCATCAAATTAAATGCTATTATTATAAACATTAACACTGTTTCTACGCCCGTAGGGCTATGAAGAAAGCAATGATCTAAATGCCACTCTGTTTTCAATTGATGAAATGCATTGTTTTCTATATCCCATCTTTTATGCATTACCTTCCATAATGTTTCTACTGATGTGATTTTATCTGTAGTTATGATCCATCCTTCTTTGATTTCTATTTTATCTCCATTATGAATTTCTTCTGCAAACTTTATGAATCTTACCTTTATATCTGAATTAGACATTTCAAAACCATCTTCATCCCAGGATTTAATTTTTCTATACTTATTGCCTTTTTTCTTTATAATCCACTCTTTATCTGCCTCACGGCATTTAAAAAGTGCTAACGCATCTTTTACAATATGAAGTCTTTCATCTTTGACCCTTACTACTGCATTCATACCTAAAGAGAGTACTTCTTTTATCCAAGTTGTTTTACAGTATAATGCATCAGCGACTATAATATCTGCAAAATGATGATATTTTTTATATAGTTTTCTAATTAGTCGTTTGGCACCTGTGGTTTCACCTTCATCTTTATTTGAACTATCGTTTTTAGGCTCAAGCATTTCTTGACCTAAAATAATATGTGGATCAGAACCTACAGTTGAACACACTACTGACCTATGAAAATAATGGGTAGTGCCATCTTTATGTTCTCTAGAAAGACATTTATTACAACTCTTTTTAGTGCTTTCAAATAATTCTACACCATCTATAGCTGCTACCTTTAAACCATCTATCGTACCTTTTCTAAATACTTTATTTTTTATAGCAGTTTTCACTATATGACTATTAATATCTCTCAATCCATTCAGGTCAAAATCACTCAAACATCGCCTAACAGTATCAATTTGTGGCATCTTAGTTTTTTTAGGTAATACTTTTTTAAATTTACCTTTTTTAAGCCAATGTTTTAATCTGTTAAAACTTCTTATTTGAAGCATAAATCCAAATAATACTGTAAAAGTGATTGTTGAAATTTCTATTGTAGATTTTGTTCTTTTATCATTTAGGGTATTGATTTTTTCACCAATATCATATACCTTATTAATATAGGTGAGTAATTGTTTTAAATAACTTTTGCTCATTCTATCAGCATCCTTTTTTTTGGTTTCGTAGCAAAACTATTATAAAAAGGATGCTTTTATTTTGCAAGTTTTTTACATATAATTTCCAGCAAAAAACGGAATTTATTAATTTCTAACTTATCTTAATTTAACCTTATAAATCTAAGGGCTTCCGCCCACTAAAATTTTTTAGATGCGAAACTTCTGTCAAAATTACAGAGATTTAGCATCAAATTTCCAGTAAAAAATTTCATTTCCTAAAATTGTATTCTGTTGTATCCGCTTACAAAACTGGTATTGTAACATAGCTTTATTCTTTAAAAATAGATATACTTTCCCCCTCCCCAAGAAATCCAACTAATTAATTTCCAGTTTTGTTTTAAGTTATGTATTTGAAAATATTGGATTATTCCAATCATTTTCTATAATAAATCTTTCATCTCTTATATCTTCAATAATATTTATTTGAAGCATTTTCTTTTTTCTAAATCCCCTTATACACCTAAAAAAATATAATTGCATCAAATTAAATGCTATTATTATAAACATTAACACTGTTTCTACGCCCGTAGGGCTATGAAGAAAGCAATGATCTAAATGCCACTTTATTTTCAATTGATAAAATGCATTGTTTTTTATATCAATTCTTTATCTGCCTCACGGCATTTAAAAAGTGCTAACGCATCTTTTACAATATGAAGTCTTTCATCTTTGACCCTTACTACTGCATTCATACCTAAAGAGAGTACTTCTTTTATCCAAGTTGTTTTACAGTATAATAATCAACGACTATAATATCTGCAAAATGAT
>DATFIM010000192.1 GCA_035270125.1 Halanaerobiales bacterium
GGTTGAAAAACAAATTTTACATTACCTTTAAACTCATTTTTTAATTTATTTAATAAGACAGCAACTCCAATTAAAATAGCAGTATGCCCATCATGACCACAGGCATGCATTACACCATCATTATTTGAGCTATACGGCTTACCCGTATTCTCCTGTATTGGCAGAGCATCCATATCTGCTCTTAATAAAATTGTCTTCTCATTTTTATTATCAGAGTTTCTTAATAAACCACATACTCCTGTGTGATAAATACCTGATTCAACTTCTAAACCTAATTTCTTCAACTCTTTTGTCACTAAAGCTGCTGTTTCATTTTCTTTAAAAGCTAATTCTGGATTTTGGTGTATTTTATGTCGGAGATTAATTATTTTGTCCTCAATATCTTTAGCAAATTTTAATATTTTATCTTTTTCCATAAAACCCTCCTATTCTTTTATGACTCAAAAGTTTTATAAAATAAATTTAAAAGTCTTTCTAATTCTTTAATTGGAGTTTCATGGTCATCTACTCGAAGATCAATATACCGATCATTATATCCTCCATACCCGCCATTTTCTTTGACTACAAAAAGTGCAGCTGCCTGTTTACCTCTGCTGTCTCCTCCAGCTTTTTGTCCTGCTTTTAAACTGGCCATAAGTCTATCTGCTAAAGCACCTTTTTCATTTTGAAAAGTAGAAGCCATTTCTTCAATAGTTTTTTCATCAACTAAAATATTACCCTGAGCTGTAAAATTTTCACCTTTAACTGCTCCTGCCCATTCATGACATTCTTTTCCAGTGAAATTAGCTGAGTTACCTTTGGCATCCATAATTCCAATCTGTCTATGTTCTTTTTCCGGGTCATTTTCAACTAATAGTTCTATTACTTCTTTAGGAGATTTTCCTTCTTTTAAAAGAGAAAGTCCTCTGGGTCCATAAGTAGTATTTCCTTTAGCCTGAGTAGCAATAGCACCAACACCGGCTTCAGCCCAGGGAACTACTGAACCTACTGCCAAAAATTTGGATTGAACTGCAATACCCAATTCTTCTGTCTCTGGATCAAAAGCAACAATTGAAAAAGTAGCAATAGTTTCTTTATTCATTTACATCACCTCAATCAAATTATATTCAGTTAATTAGATATTTTCAAATGTTAATAACCTATAAAAGTAGCTATAGCTATAAAAATCCACCCTACCACAAGCACTTTTAATACCATAGGATAAATAAATTTAAACCATTTTTCAAATGGCACTCTTGCTAAAGCAAGCATAGCTAATAATCCACCCAAAGTAGGAACAATTAAATTCATTACTCCATCTCCAATTTGAAAAGCTATTACGGCGGTTTGTCTTGTTAAACCTACTAAATCACTTAAAGGTACCATTATAGGCATAGTAGCCATAGCCTGTCCACTTCCTCCAGGAATAAAAAAGTTAATAATCGAATGAGAAATAGTCATAAACCATCCTGAAACAAGAGGTGGAAACTGCTCTAATGGCACTGATAAAGCATAAGTTATAGTATCACCAATTTTACCATCCTGCAAAATAACTGTAAGACCTCTAGCTACACCAATTATTAGTGCACCACTAGTTAAACGTGAAGCTCCTTCAATCATCTTATCTACTAATTTATCAGAATCATATTTAGCAACAATACCGGTTAAAATTGCTCCTACCATAAATACTGTTGATATTTCTATTATATACCAGTGGTGCTGAAGAGTACCATAAATAATAGTGGCAATTATTGCAAATAATATAAAGATAACCTGTTTATGAGTACCATTTAACTCATATTCATTTATTTCTTTTGATAATTCTATATCTTCTGTATTAGCATTTTTAATTAAACTTTTTCTATCTCCACTTTTAACTTTCTTACCATAACTGGCTGTATGATGGGCTAAAACTATCAATGTCACAACCATAAATGCAAATCGCAAACCAAACCCTGAAAACATAGGTAACTCAGCAATTGCATGAGAAACACCTACAGTATAAGGATTAATAGGAGAAGTTGCAAATCCAAGCCCTATACCTCCTATTGCTATTCCTGCTCCTACCATTAAATCATACCCCATTGCCAGAGCAATCATAACTCCGATTGGAATAAGAGCTATATTATTTTCAAAGCCTACTACTGCTCCTAAAGCACCAAAAACGAAGGTCATAATCCAGATCATTTTTTGACCAGCATTAGAACTACCTTTAAGTTTTTGAACAATAACACCAAGTCCATTTTCTAATGCACCAGTTGATTCAATAACATTAAATAAAGCACCTGCAAAAAAAACGATAAAAATAATATTTGCTCCAGAAATCATACCTTTTGGAATTGATTGTAGTAAGCCTAGTATCCCAACCGGACTTTGTTCTACAAATTCAAAACTACCTGGAATTACTCCTATTCTACCATTACTCATTTCTTCTCTTGCAAATTCACCTGCTGGAATTATATAGGTCAAAATTGTAACTAATACAATAATAACCATTAAAAGGACATAAGCATTAGGAATTCTTTTATACCACTTCTTTTTACTACTGACTTCTTGATTTTTATTCATTATTTCACACTCCTTTAGATTAATTATCCAATATTTTTATGGTTTCTAACATAACTTCTGTTCCTTTTTTGATATCTTCCCAGTCGGTCCACTCTTCTGGACTATGACTTATCCCTTTATGACTTGGGACAAAGATCATTCCTGTGGGGGTAATTTCTGATAGAGGATTTGCGTCATGACCTGCTCCACTAATCATTTCTTTGTAATCATAATCTAATTTTTCTGCAGACTTTTTTATAGCTTCCTGAACTTCTTTATCTAAATACACACCTCCTTCATATAAAATATCTTCAATAATTAATTCTTTTTCAGATAAACTTTCTTTAATTTTTTTCATAACTTTATTTATTTTATCTTTTTTCATATCTCTTAATTCTATTGTAAATTCAGCTTTTCCAGGTATAACATTAACTGCTCCCGGCTCAACTTCAATTTCACCTACTGTTCCAACTAAATTTCCTCCAAGGTTATTAACATATTCATTAACTTTTATTATTAATCTACTTGCTTTTAGTAAAGCATCATCTCTTAAATTCATAGGAGTTGTACCTGCATGATTTGCCTCACCTTTCACAATAGCCTTATAGCGAGCAATACCAACAATCCCCTGGACCACTCCAATTGAAATTTCACCTCTTTCCAAAACTTCTCCCTGTTCAATATGCATTTCTAAATAATTTTTTATTTTATTTTTATCAATTTTAGTATTTTTTACTTTTTCAATACTTATTCCTTTATCTTTAAAAAATTCTATTTCTTTTTCATTTAATTCAATATCTCCAGTAAAACATCTGCTTCCTAAAGTTCCTCCAATTTCAGTTCCTTCTTCTCCAATAAAAACTGCCATAGTTAAATTATAATTATTAGTATAACCATTTTCTTTAAGGGTTTCTAAACTTTCTAATGCAGCTAAAACTCCTAAAGCTCCATCAAACATCCCCCCTTCTGGAACAGTATCAATATGGGAACCAACCATAACATGTTTATCAGTTTTCGGAGAATTTAAAGTACCAAATAAATTTCCAACTGAATCATGATAAACTTCTAATCCAGCTTTATGCATTAATTCTTCAATAAATTTATCTGCCTTATTATATTCTTCAGTATAAGGCAATCTTGTTATACCCTTATCACCATAAGGCAGATCTTTATTATTACCATTATATCCTTTCCATCCCAACTCAATTAAATTATTTTTCAACCTTTTCATATCTATTTTCATGAATCTCCACTCCTTTAAATTTTTATTTTATAAAATTCATTTTATTTTGATTTGTCTTACTATTTATTATATGCATCTATTGTACCAGCCTTAAAAACCTATTTTCATAGGATTAACAAAGATTCAAATGGGTTAAAATATTTTTCTATAAATATTGTACCCCATTTAATAGGAATATTGTTAACTTCCCCTTGACTACAAACCTAATAAAAAGATATACTTAGTTATAAGTTAAATATTAACTTCTATCATAAGAAAAAATAAGGGGGAAATTATTTTGTCTAAAAAAATAACAATCTTAGCTATTGATGAAAAAATCTCACTCTTTTTTAAAAATGAAATTGATAGAATTTTTAATGGTCTTTTTGAAATAGATTATCGAAGTGCAGATATGGATCCTATCCCAACTGTAAAGGAAACTGACCTTGTCCTATTTACTGACCCCGATATCCTTGATAAACTATATGATATTATAGAATGTAATGCGCCAACCCTTATGATGAAGAGAACTATTACCCGAAACGCTCTTGATAATTTAAAAAAACTACCTTCAGGAAAAAAAGCCCTTGTAGCAAATATTAATCAATATATGGCCAATGATACTCTTGCTCTACTTTATCAATTAGGTATAAATCAATTGAAACTACAACCTTTTTATAGAGGCTTAGAAAAAATCCCAAAAAATATTGACTATATCATCGCCCCTGAAAAATATGATTTTTTGCCAGAAATAGACTCCGAAATAATTATTATCGGAAATAGAGTTTTTGATATATCCAATATTATGGATATACTAAGTCTTTTGGAAGTAGAACGTAAAAAAGCAGAACAAATTGTTAAAAACTATATTTTCAGGGTGCCTACTTTCTGGTATGGAGCAAAATATAACTGGAACAAGAGAAATAATCAACCAGAAAAACTAACAGGTTATTTTTCCAAACATAAATTCAGTCATTTAATTGGAAAAAATAAAAAATTTTTAGCTACTAAAGAAAAAGCTAAAAAAATATCAGGAACTAATTCCACTATAATCTTATATGGAGAAACAGGAACTGGAAAAGAACTTTTTGCAGGAGCAATTCATAATGATTCTCCTCGAAAAAATAATCCCTTTGTTGCTATTAATTGTACTACCCTCCCTGAAAATCTTCTGGAATCTGAATTATTTGGTTATGAAAAAGGGGCTTTTACTGGAGCTAAAAAAGAAGGAAAAATTGGTCTTTTTGAAAGAGCAGATAATGGAACATTATTTTTAGATGAAATTGGAGATTTACCTCTCTCTTTACAAACAAGACTACTTCGGGTTCTTGAAGAAAAGGAAATTATGAGAATAGGTGGAGATTCAATTATACCAATTGATGTCAGAATCATTGCTGCCACAAATCGTAATTTGCAAGAACTTGTTAATAACGGACAATTTAGAAAAGATCTTTATTTTCGTCTTAATGTTTTTCAATTCCATATTCCTTCTTTAAGAGAAAGAAGAGATGATATCCTGCTTCTAATAGAACATTTTTTCGACAAATGGCAGGTCAATAGAAATATAAATCAGAATTTCATATCTTTTTACCAAAATTATAATTGGCCAGGAAATATTAGGGAATTGAAAAATGTATTAAAAAACATGATAACTCTTTCTCAGGATGATCTGAAACTTGAAAATTTACCTGATTATCTGAAAAATGAAGATAATTTCAATAAAAAAATAAAGAAAAATATAGTTTTAAAACTAATTTATATTTTAGAAGAAGAAAAAAAGGACACAGGCAGAAGAACCCTACTTAAAATATTTAAACAACTATATTTTTATATATCAGAAAAAAACTTAAGAGATATTATTAAGTTACTTGAAAAAAATAATTTTATTGACATAAATAAAGGACGAAAAGGAAATTCAATTACTAAAAACGGTAAGAAATTTTTAGAGGAAAATAATTATATTAGTGATAATAATCATGAACTCAAAGAAAAAATAAAAAACTCCTTTTAGTAATTATTCTTCAAAATCTAATTACTAAAAGGAGTATAATGATTAACTTAATTATAATCTATAAATTTTTATTTTTCTATCTTCTCAATAATATCTCGAGCAATAACTATCCCAGCAACTGAAGCCTGCATCAACCCTCTTGTAATACCTGCTCCATCTCCACCAGTATAGAAATTTTTGATTTTAGTTTCTAAACTATCATCTACATTTAAACGTGATGAATAAAATTTGACTTCAACTCCATAAAGTAAAGTATCTCTTGAATAAAGACCAGGAGCAAGTTCATCTAAAGCTTCTAACATCTCAATAATACCGGTTAAATGCCTGTGTGGTAATACCAGACTT
>DATFIM010000193.1 GCA_035270125.1 Halanaerobiales bacterium
ATGAAATGCCTTTTGTTGTAGAAGGTAGTAATCTCGTATATGAAATGGAAGGAAGACAGATTGAAATCACACAGGATCAGATTGATACAATTAATAACTATATATTATCAGATAACAGTTATTTAAAAACCGAGGTAATAAATAGTTTACCTGTAGGTATTAAAGCTGATATTTATTTGGCAACTACAAATAATGATACAATTACAAAAAACGAATTATATACTTCTTCCAATAAAGTAAATAGTTCTTCTGTAATAGAGATAAATGGATCAGATGGAGAAGCTATAAGTTCGGAAAATAAATTTATTTTGGGTGATAATAATGGAGAAGAAGGATTGCTAACTAAAATAGAAGATGCAGTTAAATCCAGGCAAAATATTTTTATTGGATTTAAATTTAAGTTAGGTGATGTTGATAGTGATGAATTTATTGCTGGAGAAAAAACATATTCATTTTCAGATGATCAAAATATAGATACTAAAGCTCATCTTGGAATAACTGTTAAGGTTAATCAATAGGAAGGAAGGTGACTATTAATGAATAATAAATTAAAAATTTCTATATTATTAAGTATTATCATGATTCTAGTTGTTTCTGGCATAAGTTCTGCTAATTCAGGTCAAACAATTGCATTAGGCCATGAATTTACAACTTTAAGTGGTTCAGCAGCTATTTTATCCAATCCAGCCTTTGTTAATGAAAGAAATGAAAGATTTATTTTTGAATTAAATGGCCAGCTTTCCTTCTGGAATAATGGAATAAATAGTAAGTATTTTAATAAATACTTAGAGGAAAGTGACAAAGATAAGATTTTAAATAATATAGAGAGTGATGGTTTAGTTCTTAGTACTGATGGAATTCAGGATATGAAAATATTAGTTGGTCCTGTTGGAGTATCTGGTGGGGTAAAAGAAAATATTCAGGGATCTATTTCTTCAGATATAATTGAATTAATTTTAAAAGGCAATGAGATAGGGAAGACATATAAACTAGATGGTACTGATTTAAGTGCAGGAATTTATGCTGATACAGGAGTTAATTTTTCCTATCCAATAGAAAAAGCAGCTAGAGAAATGAATATAAATAATTTTAAAATTGGTGGTAGTTTTCACTATTTATATGGTGCTATTTTTAAAGTTAAAGGAGAAGGGGAAGCTACTATAGATTATAATAATACTTCTTCTGAAGGAAAGATTCGAATGGAATATGCCGAAAAAGCTACAGGAATTGCTTTTGATTTGGGAGCCTCATTTGATATTGATGACAGAATTACAGTAGGAACAAGTATTTTGAATATAGGTTCTTTAAAAGGAAAAGACTCAAGATATAGTGAAATGAAATTAGTTCAGGAAGGGACAGAAGTTACTACTGAAGAAATAGAAGATGAACCAATGGAAAAAGATTTGGTGTACAAACTTCCTAGAAAGTTTAAAATTGGTGGAAGATATGATTTTAGAGAAAACATTGATCTTTTTGCTGATTATACAATTACCAGTTATGATATTGGAACAACAGATCATACTCTAGCAGGAGCTGTAGAGTATAAACCGGTAAAAATGCTTCCATTAAGACTGGGAGCCAATTATTCAACATTACAGAATAGCTTAGCTTTATCAGGAGGAATGGGACTACATCTTGGTCCTGTTCATCTAGACTTAGGTTTTTCAGATCTTAAATCATTTTTCCAGAATGCAAAAGGAGTGGAAGCCGGTCTATCAGTCAGTTTAGCATTTTAACATTTACCTCCAGTATGATATAATAAATTAAGAAACTTAAATCTGAGGAGGCTGATAAGATGAAATTGAAGTGGTGGGGACATTCCTGCTTTTTAATCGAAGAAGATGGTAAAAAAATAATTACAGATCCATATGATGATAGTTTACCTTATTCAAAAGTAGATGACCGGCCCGATATTGTCACAGTCAGTCACGATCATTTTGACCACAATGCAGTTGAACGTTTGGAAGGTGATTTTGAAGTAGTAAAATCTAAAGATGGTTATCAGGATGATAATATCGAGATAAAAGGGATTAAAACATTCCATGATAAAGATGAAGGTGAGGATAGAGGAGAAAATTTAATCTTTACCATGCAGTTTTCTGATAAAAAGCTCTGTCATATAGGTGACCTTGGTCATCCTCTTACAGAAGATGAGTTTTCTCAATTAGAAGATATAGATATTTTATTAATCCCGGTTGGAGGATATTATACAATAAATGCCGATGAAGCTTTTGAAATAGCCCAAAAAATAGATCCTAAATATATAGTACCTATGCATTATAAAACAGATATTTTAGATTTCCCAATAACCGGTGTTGAAGATTTTATTCATAAATTTGATCATGATGCTATTGAAATAAAAGATGGAGCTGAAGTTGATTTAGATGATGTTCCAGAAGGTAAAAAAGTAATAGTTGTAAATTATGTTCATAAATAAAATAACAGATGTAATTTTGACCTGCCTGAGAGGGCAGGTTTTTCTATATAATGATAATTATAAAAAAGGATTTTAGGTATTGATAACGAATATTAATACAGGAGGTTTATTATGGGACTTTTTAATAATATATTTTCTAAAAACAAAAAGAAAATGGTTGTTTTAGGCCTTGATGGTGTTCCTTTTACTTTTATGAAGAGAATGATAAAAGAAGGTAAGATGCCTGTATTTAAATCTCTTTTAAATAAAGGTAGTTTCAAAAGAATGAATTCAGTCTTACCTACTATTTCTTCAGTAGCCTGGTCAACATTTATGACTGGAGAGGATGCCTCAGGTCACAATATTTTTGGATTTATAGATAGAAAAGCTGATCCTTTTAAATTATATATACCAACAGCAAAACACCTTAAAGCTCCAACTATCTGGGATAGATTGGGAGAGGAAAACATGAGGAGTGTAGTTCTCAATGTCCCGGTCACTTATCCCCCCAGGAAAATAAAGGGAACTTTAGTTTCGGGTTTTTTAGCTACTGATCTTTCTAAAGCAACTTTTCCTGAAGAAACAGCTCAGGAGCTGGAAGATATGGATTATGTAATAGATGCAGATACCTGGGTGGCCCGGGATTCAAAAAAGAAATTTATTGGAGATTTAAATTATGCCCTGGACCGCAGGTTTAAAACTATGTTTAAATTTTTGGAAGAAAAGAAATGGAATTATTTTCAGTGTCATATAATGGAAACTGATCGTATAAACCATTTTTACTGGGCGGATATGGTTGATGAAAACCCTGATTTTGTTAATGAATTTTACGAATTTTATAAAAAGATTGATGATTATATAGGAAAACTGCTTAAAAAACTGGATGATGATACTCAACTGATTATTCTTTCTGATCATGGTTTTTCTAAAATAAAAAAAGAGGTACAATTAAATTATTGGCTTGAAGAAAAGGGATATTTGAAATATAATAAAGCTAAGGATAATGTAGAAAACTTAGAAAACATGTCTTCTGAATCTAAAGCTTATAGTTTATTACCAGGACGAATTTATATAAACCGAAAGGGTAGAGAAGAGATGGGTACTGTTGCAGCCAGTGAATATTTTAAACTTAGAGAAAAAATTAAAGAAGAATTATTAGAATTAAAGGACAATGAAACTGGTAAAAAGATAATTAAAGATGTGTTTTTTAGAGAAGAAATATATAATGGACCCTATCTGGAACAGGCGGCTGATTTAATAGCTGTTCCTCATAGAGGATATGACCTTAAAGGTAAAGCAGCTCCTGCTAATTTTATAGAAGAAGGTTTTATCCAGGGGATGCACACCTTTGATGATGCTTTTATTTATCTAAAAAATAATGATTATGGTTTGGATATAACAGATATAGAGGAAATAAGAGATGTAAACCCACTTATTTTAAAATATTTTCTTGAAAATTAATATTAATTTCTCAACAATTATTAACCTAAATATTAAATAGTGGTGGTGGGAAAATGGAGATAATCTTAATTGTGGCCAGCTATATTTTTGGATCAATCTCCCCGGCAAGGATACTAGGGAGTGTTAAAAATGTTGATCTAACTGCTAAAGGAACCCAGAATCCAGGTGCAACTAATGTCTACAAACTTATTGGAAAAAAATGGGGAGTAGCAGTAGCTTTTATGGATTTGTTTAAAGGAATGATACCGACTATTGTTGCCAGATTATATTTTTATGATGAACCTTTAATTTTCCTTTTGACCGGGATTTCAGTAGTTGTTGGTCACGATTGGCCAATCTTTTATAATTTTAAAGGAGGAAGAGGATTGGCAGCTTCTATTGGCGTATTTTGTGTTCTCCATTTTAGTTTAATCTTTTTTACCCTTGTAGTTTCAGTATCAATGTCTCTCTATTTAAAAAGAAACTATGGAGAAAGGATTAGAATTCCTTTTTCACTTTATCCTTTATTGATTTTTTCCAATTTATTTTTTATAAGAAATTGGTTTCTTTTACTATATACAGTAATTTTAATGGGTCTGGCTTTTTATAGAGCCTGGCAGGTTAGACACAAATTGCAGGATCCAGTAGTTGAAGATGAATTTAGTGAATTTAACGAATTTTAACTAAGAAAGGAGATGTAGAAATTGTCAGGAAGAACATTTGTAATTGGCATAGATGGTGGAGACTTTTCACTGGTAAATAAATGGATTAAAGAAGGTAAACTTCCTAATTTAGAAAAAATAAAAAAAGCTGGTAGTTCAGGTAAATTAAGGAGTACTATTCCTCCAATCACTGGAGCAGCCTGGTCAACTTTTCAGACAGGTACTAATCCAGGTAAACATGGAGCATTTAACTGGTTCAAAAGAAAAGAAGGTGAGTACAGAGCTTCACCGGTAACCTATAATGATATTGCTGAACCTACATTATGGCAGATATTAAGTAAACAGGATAAAAAGGTAGGAATAATAGGAGTTCCAGTTACCTATCCTCCAGAAAAAATAAATGGATTTTTAGTTCCTGGTCTTTTGACTCCTAAAGAAGCTAAAAATCAGAGTTATCCTAAAGATATAATTGATGAAGTAAGGGAGATTGCTCCTGATTATAAGTTTTCCCCAAAAGAGTGGACAAGAGGTTATGACCCTAAAGAATGGGTGGAGGAAATGCATGATGATATT
This sequence comes from Halanaerobiales bacterium, assembly GCA_035270125.1. Classification (NCBI taxonomy): domain Bacteria; kingdom Bacillati; phylum Bacillota; class Clostridia; order Halanaerobiales; species Halanaerobiales bacterium. The sequence continues at coordinate 5,092 of DATFIM010000193.1, forward strand.
GATGATAAAGTAAATGTTGCCACTCATTTTATGGATACTAAAGAATGGGATATGATGATGGTTCATTTTATGGAAACTGATCAGGTCCAGCATTTTATGTGGAATTATCATGAAGATGAAAATCATGAATGGGATCCAGTTTTTGATATCTACAAAAAAGCAGATGAAGCTATTGGTAAAATTAGCGAAAAACTAAATGAAGATGATACCCTGCTTATTATGTCAGATCATGGATTTGGACCACTACGATATGATTTCCATATAGATACCTGGCTTTTAAGAGAAGGTTATATCAAATTTAGAGATAACCCTGCTACAAAGTTTAAAAAGTTTTTCTTTAATAGAGGTGTAAATAAAGAATCGCTTTATCCTATTGGTGAATATCTTTATCCGGTAGCAAATAAAATTAATTTTATAAATAATGTACTTGATGTAGCCAGCAATCCTTTATTTGAATGGCTCTTTCTTTCCAGTCAGAATGTAGACTGGGAAAATACAGTGGCCTATTCTCACAGTGAAATTGGGCATATTTATTTAAATGTTAAGGGAAGAGAGCCCAGAGGATGTGTTGAGCCTGAGGATGTACCTGAAGTAAGACAGGAAATTATAGAAAAATTAAGGAATTTAGAAAATCCTTTTACAGGTAAGAAAATTACATCTCAGGTTTATGAAGGAGATAAATATTATCATGGAGATAAGGCTCATCTTGCTCCTGATATAATCTTTTTACCTGATGACATGGAAATTATAGGTAAAGGTGCCTATGAGTTTTTGACTCACAAAACTGTAAATAAATCACGTTTTCAGACCGGTCACCACCGGATGGATGGACTTTTCTTTGCAGCTGGACCTCATGTTCAGGAAAATAATGATGTTGATGCTGGAATTATTGATCTGGCCCCAACCATTCTTTATGACTTAGGTTTACCGGTTCTTGATAGTATGGATGGAGATGTTATAGCTACTGCCTTTAAACATGAATATAAAATGGAACAGAAACTTGAAATGACATCTAAAGATGAACTTGATTTAAATATCAAAAAAGATGGTAATGATGACGATGATGAAGAAATGAGAGAAAGACTAAAAGGTCTAGGTTATGTTTCTTAAGCTAAAACAAATATAATAACTACTAAAAGGGATCTCTTTTTATGGAGTATCCCTTTTTCTTTAGAATAGATACTGAGGAGTGAAAATTAATGAAAATACTTTTTGATTTTGATATAAGTGAAGAATATGTTAATCGACTTAAGCAGCTGGCACCTGAAGCAGAATTTGTAGTAAGTGATAGTGAAGATAAGACTAAAAAGGAAATAGTGGATAGTGACCTTTTGTTTGATTTTCGCGGTATAGAAAGGGAAGATATTGAAAGAGCTGAAAACCTAAAATGGATACAGACCTGGACAGCCGGTGTTGATAAATTTATGGAAGATGATTTTAAAAAAGTTTTAAAAGAAAAAGATATTATTTTAACTAATATGAGTGGAGTTCACAGTAATGTTATTGCAGAACACAGTCTTGGTTTTATGATCAATTTTAGCCGGAGATTTTGTGATTTTCATGAACAGAAAAACAATAAGGACTGGAATAGATTAAAAGTTGATCAGTTGGCAGGTAAAACTCTGGCAGTTGTAGGATTAGGCAGTATAGGCAGTGAAATAGCGAGAAAGGCAAAAGTTTTTGAGATGAATGTTTTAGGAGTTAACCGGAGTGGAGAAGGTGATTTTGACCATGTTGATAAGCTTTATGGTCAGGATGAGTTAAATAAAGCTCTGGAGTTGACTGATTATGTAGTGGTGATTGTACCTTTGACTCCTGAAACTGAAGGTATGATTGGTGAAAAAGAGTTTGCAGCTATGAAAGAAAGTGCTTATTTTATAAATATGGCCCGGGGGGAAGTTGTAGATGAACCGGCTATGATTGAAGCTTTAAGAGAGGGAAAAATAGCGGGGGCAGGACTTGATGTTTTTGCTAAAGAACCACTACCTCAGGATTCACCTTTATATGAGCTGGATAATGTATTGATTACACCTCATGTTGGTGGTGCTTTTCCTGGCTATAATAAAAAAGCTATAAAGATAGTGGAAGAGAATTTAGAGAAGTTTGTAAAAGGTAAAAAAGAAGAAATGATAAATATAATTGATTATAATTTAGGTTACTAATAAGGAGGGTTATCTGATGAGAGTTTTACTTGTAGTTGATGTTCAAAATGATTTCTGTCCAGGTGGTGCTTTAGCTGTTCCCAAAGGAGATAGAGTTGTACCTGTAATTAATGAGTTGATGGCTGATTTTGAGCTGGTACTTGCTTCTAAAGACTGGCATCCCGAAGGAAGTGTTCATTTTGATAACTGGCCTAAACACTGCTTAAAAAATAGTGAAGGTGCTGAATTTCATCCTGATTTAAATATAGAGAAAATAGATAGAGTTTTTCTAAAAGGTACAAAAGATAGAGATGACGGTTATTCTGTCTTTGAAGCTACTAACCTTGATTTAGCTGATTATTTTAATAAAAAAGATGTGACCGAAATCTATATCAGTGGTCTGGCAACAGAGTATTGTGTAAAAGAAACTGCGTTAGATGCTGCAAAAAAAGGTTTTGATGTTTATATTGTAAAAGAGGCTGTGGCCGGAATTGATGAAGATGATGTAGAAGCTGCTATAGAAGAGATGAAAGAGGCAGGAGTCCAGTTTGTTTCTGCTGAAGAGGTGTGATTAATCTTTTAAGAAAGGAAGATTGAGATGGTAGAGAAAATGTTAGTCCGCCGAAAGTTAAATAAGATGATTG
>DATFIM010000194.1 GCA_035270125.1 Halanaerobiales bacterium
TTAATTCTAAATCAAACATTTTAATTCTCCCCTTCTTTTTCATTATCCTTATCATTGTAAATTTCTGCAGATAATGTTGAATAAACTATTTCCCACTGTTTTTTATGTTTTTCTAATTCTAATTCTCCTTTTTTCTTTAAAAAATAATATTTTCTTCTCCTTCCTGATTCAGGCTTTTCCCAATAAGATTCAATAAATCCTTTATCTTCAAGTCTGTGTAATACTGGATATAACATTCCTTCAGTCCAGATAATTTCATTATCAGAAGATTTTTTTATAATTTTGATTATTTCATAACCATAACTATCCTCTTTTTTTAAAATCCCCAAAATAAGAGGTGTAGCTGAAGCAGCAATTAAATCTTTTGATATATCCATAATAACCTCCAATACCTAGAAATACTATGTATACTTTATTATACCTAGAACTTATAGGTAAATCAAGAAATATAATGATATAAGTAATTTTTTAAAAAAGTGTATCTCAGGATACAACTATATATATTATTATATGATATTATATATATATTAAATCAGATATTCACAAGGAGGACTTGAAAAATGAAAAAAAATTTAATGGGAAACACAGTAAAAGTATTGTCCTTAGGAATGGCTTTAATGTTAATGTTTTCTCTTGGTTTTATAGGTATTAGTTCAGCCAGTAATCATGGTGATATGAAAGATATTGTTGATACTGCAATAGAAGCTGAAGGATTTAATACATTGGTAACCGCTATTCAGGAAGCTGGTTTAGTAGAAGCACTTAAAGGTGAAGGGCCATATACAGTTTTTGCCCCAACTGATCAAGCTTTCTCAGAATTACCAGAAGGTACTTTAGATAATTTATTAGAAAATCCAGATCAATTAAAGAATGTATTATTATTCCACGTAGTGAATGGTAAAGTAATGGCTGAAGATGTACTTGAAATGGATGGAACTATGGTAGAAACCCTTTTTGGGGAGAGTATTACAATAAGTATAGAAGAAGGCAATGTGTATATTAATAATGCACAGGTAACAGTGACAGATATTGAAACCAGTAATGGTGTAATTCATGTAATAAATAAAGTTTTAGTACCAGAAAATTTATAAAAAAATATAACCGCAAGTAATCCAACAAAGATTATTTGCGGTCTTATTTTATTCACTTATTATTTTTAAATTCCCAAAAACAGCATCTGCTTTTATAAAAATTCTTTTTCTTTCTGAGTCCTCGACTTCATTCTGATAGGTATAATCTCCAAAAACAATATTATTGCCTTCAGGCATACGAACAGAACCAAAAGCAGAACTTGCATCTATCAATACTGGATGATCTTTGTTTATCCTTAGTACTCCATTTCCAAAAATAACATTTATTTCAATAGGCTTATTCGTTTCTTCAATTATCAGCTCTCTCATATCAATTTCTCCGGTTCCAAAAATTATATTATACTCTTCATTAATGTTTTTAGTGACCTTAATATCAGTATTAGTAAATAATGATATATTATCATCTGTTCTAAAAAGTGGTTTTCCTAACAACATTGTCAATCCCAAATAAATTAATATAAGAGCAAATAAAACTCTAAAAAAGGGTATATTAATACCATATTCTCTCAAGATTGCAGATAAACCAAATAAAATTAAAATTATACCCAATAAAATATTCCCTGGAAAAAAATATAATTTCATCTAAAACTCCCCCCTCTCTTCTCTTTTTTTTCTTAATTCATTTTTTTTATTATAAATATAATTCACCATAACACTAATTTTATCCTTTATTATTTTAAAAAATTTCCAGATAATTATATTTTTCAATAACATTTGAAAGTACTATGTAAATATATTATCATTAGTAGTGTTGTAACTTTTATATAATAATTTTAAATAAGGAGATGAAAATGAAAAAAAGACTATCCGAAAAAATAAAATTTAAAATAATTGCTTTTTATTTAATAACATTAATAGCTTTTGCGTTATTTACTACCCCTTTAAATGAAATTTTGCCTGGTTATAAAAAAATTCTATTTTCAACAGATATTTTAATTTCTGATTATATTAAAATTGGAGGCCTGGGTTCAGCTTTCATTAATTCTGGTTTGTTAGGCCTTATTGCTTTGTTGTTTATTAAAATAAATAAAACAAAATTAAATGGTTTAAGTATAGCCGCAATCTTTACTATATCTGGTTTTTCACTTTTTGGCAAAAATACAATTAATGTTATCCCTATCATTATAGGTGTATGGTTTTATTCAATTTATCAAAAAGAAAATTTTAATAAATTTATCATACCAGCTTTATTTGGAACAGCACTTGCCCCTATGGTAAGTCAAATAGCTTCTATATTTAATTTTTCTATAACAGGAATTATTTTTGGAACTCTTTTAGGAATAATTATAGGTTTTATTATTCCTCCTATTGCCTCCCATGTTATTGTAGCCCATGAGGGGTTTAACTTATATAATATTGGTTTTACGGCTGGTATAATAGGAACCATTTTAATTTCGGTATTTAGAGCCTTTAATTTTGATTTCCAGGGCCATCTTATCTGGTCCACTAATTTTACTAAACCAATATTTATTTTTCTTTGTTTATATTTTACATCAATGATCATAATTGGTTATTTATTAGCCAATCAAAATAACCAGTCAATTAAAAATTTAAAAAAGTTATGGAAAAGACCAGGACGAGCAGTAACAGATTTTGTCATTTCAGATGGTTTCCCACTCACCCTAATCAATATGGGAATTATGGGTCTTGCATATACATTGCTTATCATTTTAATAAAAGCACCTCTAAATGGACCTGTAGTTGGTGGTATTTTTACTATAGTAGGATTTTCTGCTTTTGGAAAACATCCTTTTAATACTGGTCCGGTAGTTATTGGAGTATTATTAGGAGCATTAACAAAAGGTTGGACACTACAAAATCCTTCTTTTATTTTAGCTCTTTTATTTTCGACAACTCTTGCTCCTATTGCTGGATTTTTTGGTAGTATAAGTGGAATTATTGCCGGATTTTTACACTTAACTGTTGTTGGTAATTTAGTTTATTTACATGGTGGTCTAAATCTATATAATAACGGTTTTTCTGGGGGACTTGTAGCAACATTTTTATACCCCCTACTTGATGGATTAAAAAAGGAGAGATAATATGAAACACGAAAAAATGAAGTTGGTAAAATTATTAGATGAAATTCTTTGTTTTTCTTTTATTCATGATGCTACAGAGATGAATATTAACATCAAAATGGATGATGAAAAATATATTATCCAATTTAAAGACAACTCTAAAGGTGTTTCTAAAGAAAGAATTGAAAATATAAAAGAAATGATTAATGTTGAAAAACAACCAGAAATGGAAGAATATTATTGGGAATTAGTAGGACAACAGGACTATAATGATGAATTTACTCTTGTTGGGCTTATGTCTGATAAAGCAAGCATCCATTATGATCCCGAAAAAGGATTAAGCTTAACTTTATACAGAAATTTTAAAAAAAATAATAAATAAAATTTTTATATTTAAATATGGGCAAATAGTTTAACATAATCATTATTATCCTTGATTACTCCATAAGCTTTTGCTCTATATTTTATTTTTTTAGCCCAGCTTCTATGAGGATTGATTTCATTCATCTTATTTTCATTTTTGCTTTTTATAACCCCATCTGAAGTGTCTAAAATTTGAAGTGCATCTTCATATTTTTCTTTAGGAACTGCCTGCATTGCATTAACATATTTTATCTGACTGGGATGTATAATTCCTTTACCTATGAAACCATTAGCCTTATCAAGTAGTACTTCTCTTAATAAACCATCTATAGCTTTATTAATAAATGTTTCTTTTCTAAATAAGATGTCAGGGAAATCCTTTTCTTTTAATTTTGTATAATTGACTTCATTATCATTATCAAAATATTCCCAGACCGGTCCTGAAAAAATATAGTTTTTATCTTTTCTATTAAAATAATTCATTATATCAGTTAAACAATCTTTTACATTCATCAAGTCATAAATAGTATTATCTATATTTCTTCGCAAATTAAATAAAGATGAAAAGTCAGTCCCTCCAATCCCCATATCTAAAATTAATTCATCATAAGAACTTATTATTTTTTTTATATTCATTAATTCATCTGATCTATTTTCTTTATAGGCAACTTTTTCATCTTCTAAAACAGGTAAAGAATATAATATTTCATCAAATTCATTATTTAATTTTTTTAAATGTTCCAGATACTGATTTCCATTATTTGAATTAAACTTTGGTAATTCAAAACCAGTTAAAATTTTTATATGATTTTTATTTAACTGTTTGGTGAATTTTTTAAATTGCTTAAGATTTCTTGGTCTTATTAAAAATAAAGGTAGCTTATTATGAGATAACTCTCTGGAATCGATTTTTTTAGATACAAAAGTTAACAATTCAATTACATTTTCTTCTGCTTTAGATAAATCTTTACCTTCAATCCCATCTTCAAAATCTAAAACCATTGTTGTTAATCCTGGAAATTTATTATTTATTATTGCACTTTTTATATTTTTAGTTCCTGGTGTATATAATATTGCTCCCAGACAATATTGCAAGAATTCTCTATCAGTATATTTATTAAACTCCCCAGGCTCTTTTATAAAATTAAAATCAGGATTGTATTGATGATGTCTCATCTTTTCCTCCTTTCTAAAATTTATTATTTATCATTTTCAATTTTTATCTGAGCTCTTTCGTTAAAAAAACTTTTGGCACCAAAAGTAACCAGAAGATAAACAGTTAGAGTTACACTCCCCAGGATCCCCATCATAATTGCTATCTGATATTTAATTGCAGTTATAGGTGTAGCACCTGCTAACATTTGTCCGGTCATCATTCCTGGCAAAAATACAATCCCCATTCCAAGCATAGAATTTAATGTAGGTAAAATAGCATTATAAAAAGCTCGATTACTAATTTCTTTACTGGCTTCAGCCGGATCAGCTCCCAGCATTAAAGCATTTTCTATTAATTCTTTATTATCCTTTATACCATTTACTAAACCTTCAACCCCTAACGAAATACCGGTCATTGAATTACCAATTAACATTCCGGAAAGGGGAATAAAATATTGAGGTTTAAACCATGGTTCCAAATTTACTACAATTAAGATAAAATATAAGATACTTATTACTGTTCCAGTAATCATAGAAAAAGCTATAACCATTTTCAAATTTTTAGATATTTTTCTTTGCACCCTTCCAAAAATATTGAAAATAGCAAACCCTTCCATTAAAACCAAAATACCTAAAATAATATAAGGATTTGGATTTTGAAAAATATATGTTAAAACAAAACCAACAATAACTAATTGAATAGTCATTCTCAGAGAAGCAAGTATTATTTGACCCTGATTACCGATTTTTTTATATTTTACTATAGCTAATAAAATTAATACAAAAATATAAGCTGAAATAAGTCTTATTAATTCAATATTTATAGTTCCTTCCATAAATAAAACCTTCCTTTCTATTTATTTCTATTTAATTGCTTTTATCAATTTTCCCGTGATTAATAGTAACAATCTCATCACCATATTCTTTAGCTATTTTAGTAGAGTGAGTTACCATTATTAAAGTTCCATTTTTTCTTTTTATATAATTAACTACTGTATCTATTATTAACTTTTCAGTTTTTTCATCAAGTGCAGAAGAAGGCTCATCTAAAAGAAGAATATTAGGTTCTAAAAGCAATATTCTAGCTAAAGAAATCCGTTGTTTTTCTCCACCGGATAAATCTTCAGCAATTTTATCAAGTTTTTGTTCCTCCAAACCTACTTTTCCCAGAATTTCTTTATAAGCTTTCTTACTTTTTGTTTTTAATTCTGCATACTTTAGAGCTAAATCAAAGTTATCTTTTATGGTTCCAGAAAAAACCACAGGATTTTGAGGCAACATAGGTATTTCACGTCTTAATTCTACAGGGTCATAATCAACTATATTTTTACCTTTGAATTTTATAATCCCAGAAGAAGGAGATATCATATTATTTAATAGCTTTAAAAATGTAGTTTTACCTCCCCCACTTTTTCCAACAATACAGGTTATTTTATTTTCTTCTAATTCTAAATTATTTACTTTTAAGATATCTTTATATTTTACATTATTTAATTTAAACATTTATTGTTCACCTTCCTTAATTATTACAATTATATCTTTTCTTTCATTATAATTATAATACATGATTTGTCAATTAAATAAAAGGAAATTGGGATTTATTGTAGAAAAAATAATATAGACTATCTTAATTATCTCACTTTTTGTTGGGAAGGGGAAAATAATGAGAAATTTAAATCTATTAACTGATTATTATCAATTAACTATGGCTCAGGGTTATTATAAAAAGGGAAAAGAAGAAAAAGCAGTTTTTGATCTTTTTTATAGGAGGAATCCCTGTAATAATGGATATGCTATTTTCACTGGTTTAGAGCAAATTATTGAATATGTTGAAAATTTTGATTTTGAAAAGGATGATATAGAATACTTAAAAAATCAGGGTTTTGATGATAAGTTCCTAGAATATCTTAAAAATTTCAGTTTTACCGGAGATATCTATTCAGTACCTGAAGGAAGTGTTGTTTTTCCAAAAGAACCACTACTTAAAGTTGAAGCTCCTATACTTCAGGCCCAATTACTAGAAACCCCATTACTTAATTTTATTAATCATCAATCTTTAATAGCTACAAAAGCAGCTAGAATTACTAAAGCAACCCAGGGGAAAAATGTACTTGAATTTGGTTTACGAAGAGCTCATGGCCCTGATGCAGGTATATATGGTGCGCGAGCAGCTGTAATTGGAGGTTGTAGTGGTACTTCCAATGTTTTAGCAGGCAAAAAATTCGGAGTAAATGTAAGTGGAACTCATGCCCATAGTTGGATAATGAGTTTTGATAGTGAATTGGAAGCTTTTCGTACCTATGCCAATAACTTTCCTAATAGCTGTATCTTATTGGTAGATACTTATGATACTTTAAAATCAGGAGTACCTAATGCAATAAAAGTATTTAAAGAGATGAGAGAAAAGGGAATTGATTCTGATTTTTACGGTATTAGACTGGATAGTGGTGATTTAGCCTATTTATCTAAAGAATCAAGAAAAATGTTAGATGAGGCAGGATTTGAAGATGCAGTAATAATTGCTTCAAGCAGTCTTGATGAAAATGTAATTACATCTTTAAATCTACAGGGAGCTAAAATAGATCTCTATGGAGTGGGAACTAAACTAATAACTTCTCATGATTGTCCTTCGTTTGGCGCAGTTTATAAAATGAGCGAATATAATAATGAACCAAAAATAAAAATTTCTGATAATATAGAAAAAGTAACCAATCCTGGAAATAAAAAATTGATTAGAATTTATGATAAAAATACAATGACTATTAGAGCTGATCTAATTGCTCTTCAGGATGAAGAAATTAAAGAAAATGGCCCTATTACTCTTTTTGATTCAAGAGATTCATGGAAAACAACCACTCTTAAAAAAGGAAGTTATAAATTACGAGAAATGCTTAATCCAATTTTTCAAAATGGAAAGTTAGTTTATGATTCACCTTCAGTTCAGGAAATAAAAAAATATACTGAAAAAGAAAAAGAAAGTTTAGGTAATGAATATAAACGTTTAACTAATCCTCATATTATGAAAGTAGATTTATCTGATAAATTATTTGATTTAAAAAGAAAATTATTAAATCAAAATAGCCAAAAATAAATTAACTTCTAAAATAAAAAGCCGCCTTAAATGGCGGCTTGTT
>DATFIM010000195.1 GCA_035270125.1 Halanaerobiales bacterium
AGGTGATTTTTACCTAAATTCTTGACAGTTGGGCCTAACTATGTTAATATTATATCTGGCTTTGGAAATAGTAATATTGTAAATATGCGAAAGTGGCGGAATTGGCAGACGCGCTAGATTTAGGATCTAGTGGGTATTCCCCGTGTGGGTTCGAGTCCCACCTTTCGCACCATTTTTTGTAAATACCCCCGATACTGGCTTCTGGCCAAATCGGGGATTATTAACATATATAGTAATAAATTACTAATAATAGTTAAGTTTTTTACATATTTTAATAAAATAATATTATATAATTTAGAAAATAGTATTGTAATATTTGCCATTCTAGATTATAATAATATTAATAAGGGAAAAAATTAGTATTTTATATATGCTTATTTTTTTATTAGGTAAATAAGTATATAATTAAGTTATAAAAAATCATTTTTAGGTAGTTATTTTAAGGAGGAGTAAATAATGGAAGTTGTAAAAAAAGATTTGGAAGACAATAAGGTAGAATTAAAGGTTGAAATCGAACCTGAAAGAGTTAATGATGCACTTGAACAGGCATATAAAAAAGTAGTAAAAGATGTTGAAATTCCTGGTTTCAGAAAGGGTAAAGTGCCTCGTAAGATTTTGGAAGCTCAGTATGGAAAAGAAATTCTTCACAAAGATGCTTTAGATATTCTGATTCCAGAAGGATATAGAGATGCTGTTGAAGAAGCGGATATAGAACCAATAGATCAACCTGAAATTGACGATTATTATATTGCTGAAGATGAACCTGCAACTTTTTCAGCTACAGTAGAAGTTAAACCAAAAGTAGAACTTGGTGAATATACTGGACTTGGTGTTGAAAAAGAAGAAATTGAAGTAACTGATGAAGATATCGAAGAAAGAATTGAACATACAAGAGATCAGCATAGTCAATTGCAAAGTGTAGACCGTGATACTGTCGAAGATGGAGATTTTGCTATTATAGATTTTGAAGGTAAAATAGATGGTGAACCTTTTGAAGGTGGTAGTGGTGAAGAATATAGTCTTGAAATTGGTTCTAATACATTTATTCCTGGTTTTGAAGAAAAATTAATTGGAGCAAAAGTTGGGGAAAAGACAGATGTAGAAGTAACATTCCCTGAAGATTATAATGCAGAAGATTTAGCAGGTGAAGATGCCATTTTTACTGTTGAAGTAAAGGAGATTAAAGAAAAGCAAAAACCAGAACTAGATGATGATTTTGCAAAAGAAGCAAGTGATTTTGAGACAATGGAAGAATGGCGAGAAAGTATAAGAGAAGAAATCAAAGAACAAAAAGAACAACAAACTGAACAGGAATATGAAAATGAATTATTAGATAAAATCAGTGAAAACTGTGAAACAAATATACCTGATAAGATGGTTGATGATGAATTAGATAAAATGTTCCAGAACTTAAGTCAAAGCATTTCCGGTCAGGGACTTGAAGTTGATGAATATTTAAATTATATGGGAATGGATGAAGAAAGCTGGAGAGAAGATAATAGAGAAACAGCTGCTAAAAGAGTTAAAAACAATTTAATACTTGAAGCAATAGCTGAAGAAGAAGAAATTGAAGTAAAAGATGAAAAAGTTGATGAAGAAATTGAAAAAATTGCAGAAGAAAATGATCAGGATTTAGAACAAATAAAAGCACTTATGCAAATGCAGGGACAAATGGATGGGCTAAAAGAAAGTCTTACTATGGAAAAAACATTAGATTTTTTAAAGGAAAACAACTAATTTATTAATAGATAAAGATAATTAAAGGAGGAGATATAATGAGCGGTTTGGTTCCAATGGTCGTAGAACAGACAAATCGTGGTGAGCGTTCCTATGATATTTATTCCAGACTTTTAAAAGATAGAATTGTATTTTTAGGTACTCAGGTAACAGATCAAATGGCAAATTTGGTTATAGCTCAACTTCTATTTTTAGAAGCTGATGATCCAGATAAAGACATTTATTTATATATAAACAGTCCAGGTGGTTCTGTAACTGCTGCTCTGGCAATGTATGATACTATTCAGTATATAAAACCTGATGTAGTAACTATAGGAATGGGACAGGCTGCAAGTGCTGGTGCTTTACTACTTGCTTCCGGTGCTAAAGGTAAGCGTTATGGTTTGCCTTATTCTAGAGTAATGATTCATCAGCCTGCTGGTGGAGTTCAGGGTAAAGCAACTGAGGCTGAAGTTCACATTAAAGAATTAATGAGAATTAGAGAAACTTTAAATGAAATCTTAAGCAAACATACAGGACAGTCTCAAGAAAAGATTGCTGCTGATGTGGAAAAAGATTATTTTATGACTGCTGAACAGGCTGTTGACTATGGTATTATTGATGAAGTGATTTCGAGAAATGATCTTCAGAAGAAAAAAGCTGAAAAGAAAAAAGAAGATAAGGAGTAATTCTCTCTAAGAGGTGATATAATGTTCAAGTTTGGTGATGAAAAAGGACAATTGAAGTGTTCATTTTGTGGTAAATCACAGGACCAGGTAAAAAAATTAGTAGCTGGCCCTGGGGTATACATTTGTGATGAATGTATAGAATTATGTAATGAAATTATTGAAGAAGAATTAAATGATGATTTAGAATTCACCTTACAAAGTATTCCAAAACCAAAAGAAATTAAAGATATTCTTGACCAATATGTTATTGGTCAGGAAAGAGCCAAAAAAACTCTATCAGTAGCAGTTTATAATCATTATAAACGTGTAAATTCTGATA
>DATFIM010000196.1 GCA_035270125.1 Halanaerobiales bacterium
TTTTCTTTTTCCATAAATTCATCAACATTATATGGTTTAACACTTCCACCATACTGAATCCTAAGTTCTTTAGCTGCTGCTGGGTATTTATCTGCAACAGTATCCCTGACAAAAGCTATCATTTCTTCAGCTTCTTCAGCAGAAGCAGATTCACCAGTTCCAATTGCCCAGATAGGCTCATAAGCTATAACTACATCTTTGACCTGATCTTTAGAAAGTCCCTTAAGAGCCTCAATAACCTGTAATTCAACCTTTTCTTTAGCCTTGTTTTCTTTTCTTTCTGTAAGAGATTCACCAACACAAATTATTGGTTTTAAATTATGTTTAAAAGCAGCTTTTACTTTTTTATTTACATTTTCATCAGTTTCTGCAAAATATTCTCTTCTCTCTGAATGTCCTAATATGACATAATCAAGATTTAATTCAGACAGCATTTGTGGTGAAGTTTCACCTGTAAAAGCACCACTTTCCTCCCAATGCATATTTTGAGCTCCTACTTTTATATTTGTACCATCTGCAATTTCTTTAACAGATACTAAATCTATAGCTGGAGGACAGACACCTATTTCTACATCTTCAACATCTTTTACTAAACCTTTTAAATTACTAACAAGTTCTTTAGCCTCATTTACAGTTTTATTCATTTTCCAATTTCCGCAAATAAAGGGTTTTCGCATAATATCCCTCCTATATAAAGGCCCCATCACAAGGATGGGGCTATTCTTTTATTTTTATTTTTATTCTAAATCTTCAATATCATCAATTTCTTCAAAATCAGTTGGTTCTACTTCATCCAAAGCATCAACCCCAGGAAGGTTCTTTCCTGCTAAAAAATCGAGTGATGCTCCTCCTCCAGTTGAAATATGAGTCATAGAATCTTCGAGTCCAGCTTTCTTGATAGCAGCTGCTGATTCACCACCACCAATGATAGTAACAGCATCTGCTTCAGCCAGAGCTTTGGCTAATTCATTAGTGCCTTTGGCAAATTCTTTCATTTCAAAAACACCAATTGGCCCATTCCAGCTTATGATTCTGGCTTTAGAGATAATTTCTTTAAATTTTTTAAGAGTTTTTGGACCTCCACTATCAAGTGATTGCCAGCCTGCTGGAATTTTATCAGCATCTACAACTTTATGAGTTGCATCTTCTTTAAATTCATCTGCCACAACTACATCAATGGGAAGAACTAATTCAACACCTTTTTCTTTAGCTTCTTCCATCAAATCTTGAGCCAACTCAACCATATCTTCTTCTACCAGAGAATCTCCCATATCATAGCCTTTAGCTAAAAGGAAAGTATTGGCTATTCCACCACCAACTAAAAGATAGTCTACTCTATTTAGGAGACTACGAATAGCTTCCATTTTATCAGAAATTTTTGCTCCACCCATAATTGCTACATAAGGGTGTTCTGGATTATCAGTTGCTTTAGATAATGCATTTAATTCCTGCTGCATCAAAAAACCTGCTCCTGCAGGAAGGAGTTTCGCTACACCAGTAGTAGATGCATGGGCTCTATGAGCAGCACCAAAAGCATCATTGACATATGCATCAGCTAATTTAGCTAATTTTTTAGCAAAATCTTCATCATTAGCCTTTTCTCCAGGATAAAAACGGGTGTTTTCTAAAACTAATACATCACCATCTTCCATATCTGCAATTGCATCTTCTACTTCAGGACCAATACAATCATCTACCTTGGAAACAGGTTTACCCAGTAAGTCAGCTAATTTTTCAGCCACTGGATCCATACGGAGAGATTCATCAACTTTTCCTCCAGGACGACCCAGATGGGACATCAAAATCACTTTTGCTTTTTCATTTATCAAATATTCAATGGTAGGAAGGGCAGCCTCTATGCGAGTATCATCGGCTACCTCTCCGTTTTTTAATGGAACATTAAAATCTACTCTAACCAGTGCTTTTTTATTTTTAAAATCCATGTCTTTTAACTTCTTTTTCATCAAACCACCTCCGGCTTATAGTCCTTGTTCTTTAAGCATTAGTGCTACATCAACTAATCTTGAGGAATAACCCCATTCATTGTCATACCAGGAAAGTATTTTTACCTGATTACCCTGAACTAAACGAGTGTGGTTTGAATCATAGATTGAAGAACGGGGATCTCCAATATAATCACGAGATACTTTTGGTTCATCACTATATCCTAAAATTCCTTCTAATTCACCCTCAGCTGCCTCTTTCATAGCATTATCAATATCTTCTTTTGTTACATCTTCATTAAGGTCTACAACTAAATCCACAATTGAACCAGTTGGTGTAGGTACTCTCATGGCCATACCATCAAGTTTTCCTTCTAATTCTGGAAGTACAGTAGTTACTGCTTTAGCTGCCCCTGTTGTAGTAGGAACAATATTTTCAGCAGCTGCTCTACCTCTGGTTATTTTCTTCCATTTATAAGGTCCATCAAGGATATTCTGACTTGTGGTATAAGAGTGAACAGTAGTCATTAATCCTTTTTCAATTCCAAATTTATCATTAAGTACTTTGGCTACAGGTGCTAAACAATTAGTTGTACAGGATGCATTTGAAATAATATCATGTTCTTTAGGATCATACTTATCATCATTAACTCCCATAACTAGAGTTAAATCTTCATTATCAGCTGGAGCAGAAATTATAACCTTTTTGGCCCCTGCTTCTATATGTTTTTTGGCATCTTTTCCATCTCTAAAAAGACCAGTTGATTCAATAACAACTTCTACATCATTTTCTTCCCAGGGAAGATCTGCTGGATCTTTTTCACTAAAGATCTTAACTTCTTTTCCGTCAACTATTAAACTATTATCAGTATAATCTACATCATACTCAAATGTTCCCTGACTACTATCATATTTTAAAAGATAGGCAAGAGTTTGAGGATCTACTAAATCGTTAACACCTACAAATTCAACCTCAGGATTATCAAATCCACTTCTAAAAACTGCACGACCTATTCTACCAAAACCATTAATACCAATTTTTACACTCACAATATCAACCTCCATTTTATTTTTGTTTTTATAAAAGCCAAAATTCTTTAGGCTTTATTAACTAAGCTAACTTTAAAATTTCTCGAGCTGCTTCTTCATCAGTAATAAGGATATCCTGATATTTCGGAGAAACAGCAGCAATTATAGCTTCTGCTTTTTCTCTACCGGCAGCTACAGCGATGACTGTGTCTATATCACTAAGATCTTCTAAACTCATTCCAACACTTGTAGTTGAATGAACAATTTCACCTTTCCTATTAAAATAATATCCAAATGATTCTCCAATAGCTCCTTTTTTAATTAATTCTTTTATTTTCTTTTCACTAACTTTTCTTCTTTCAGCCATCTTTCGGGCACTACCCACTCCATGAAGTAAAATATTTGCTTTTTTGAGATAATTCATAGTTCTTTTAATACTTGGTTCATTAAGGATATAGTCTATATTTTCCTCTTTTATATTATCTGGAATATGTAGTAGTTGATATTTGCCCCCAAGTTTTTTAGCAATTTTAGCTGCAATCGTATTAGCCTGTATTTCTACATCTTCACCAAGACCACCACGCCCGGGCACAACTACCAGCTCTCCATTACAACAGTCATGATATTGCATGACTTCTGCAACTTCTGCCAGAGTTGATCCTCCTGTTACAGCTAAGATGTCTCCACCTTTAATTATATCCTTTAAGAAGCGAGCTGTAAATCTCCCAATCTCTTTTTTTAAACTTTCATATCCTAAATTGCCGGGAACTACCAGGATTTCTTCCAATCCTAAAAATTTTTTTAATCTTTTTTCAAGACTGCTTATGTTTTTTATTTCTTTGATATAATTATCCAATTCTCTTAAAAAACTTTCTCCAACTGTAGTAAGGGAAGCACCTGCTCTTGTGATTTCTATCCAGGCTCTTGATCGTAAAAACTCTAGTTCATTTCTAACCTGTCTTTCACTTTCATCAATATTATTTGCTAAATTTCTCCTTCCAATAGGCTGATTATAATAGATATTTCTTAAAATGGTATAACGCAATTCTGCTTTTTTTATTAACTCAGGAACAATTTTTTCCTGAATCTTAAAAAGATGTTTCATAGTTTTTGCCTCCCGTGGGACAAAACTCAACATCATGGTACAACTTTGTCCCGATGAATC
>DATFIM010000197.1 GCA_035270125.1 Halanaerobiales bacterium
ACATTATGAGGTATATCACGTTTTTTCAATCTTTTACTTAATTCTTCAGATTTAGCTATATCTACTGTACCTACCAGAATAGGCTGTCCTTTTTCATGTCTTTCAGCTATATCTTCAACTACAGCATCAAATTTAGCATCTTCTGATTTATAAACTCGATCAGGTAGTTTTTCTCTTCTTAATGGTTTATTTGTTGGAATAACAATAACTTCCATATCATATATTTCAATAAATTCTTCTTCCTCTGTTTCTGCTGTACCGGTCATACCTGCTAATTTATCATACATTCTAAAATAATTTTGTTGAGTAATACTGGCAAAAGTCTGGCTTCCTTTTTTAACCTGTACTCCTTCTTGAGCCTCTATTGCCTGATGCAGACCTTCACTAAAACGACGACCTTCCATAACTCTTCCTGTAAACTCATCAACTATCTTTACTTCTCCATCTTTTACAATATAGTCTTTATCTTTTTTCATAAGGGTATGAGCTTTAAGAGCCTGTTTTAACTGATGATTAAGTCGAATATTACTATCATCATAAAGGTTATCAATCCGGAGCATTTTCTCTACTCTTTCCACACCTTCTTCAGTTAAATTAACAAGCTGATTTTTTTCATCTAATTCATAATCTTTATCTTTTACCAGTTTTGGTACAACTCTATTGAATTTTTTGTAATCACTGGTTGATTCCTGAACCGGTCCGGAAATTATAAGAGGAGTTCTTGCTTCATCAATTAAGATACTGTCTACCTCATCTAATATTGCAAAATGATGATCTCTTTGTACAACTTTTTCTGGATCCCGGGCCATATTATCTCTTAAATAATCAAAACCAAATTCATTATTAGTACCATAAGTAACATCTGCTTCATAAGCTTCTTTTCTTTGCTCAGGAGTCATTTCACTCAATATTACTCCTACAGATAAACCAAGAAATCTATAAATCTGTCCCATCCATTCACTATCACGTTCAGCCAGATAATCATTAACAGTCACAACATGAACACCTTTACCAGTAAGGGCATTTAGGTAAACAGGTAAAGTAGCCACCAGTGTTTTACCTTCACCAGTTTTCATTTCAGCTATTTTACCTTCATGAAGAACTATTCCACCCATTAGCTGGACATCATAATGGCGAAATTCTTCTTCTGTTGAACGCTGAGCTGCTTCTCTAACAACCGCAAAAGCTTCAGGAAGAATATCATCAAGAGTCTCTCCTTCTTTCAATCTCTGACGAAACTCATCAGTTTTTGCCTTCAATTCACTATCATTAAGTTGCTGCATTTCACTCTCTAATTCATTTATTTCATCAACAATTGGCTGTAATCTTTCCAGTTCTTTTTCATTTGCATCTTTAAACAGGTTTTTGATAAACTCAAACATATAATTAATCACCTTCCTAAAAAATAATGTCAGGTATCTAAATCCCTGACATAGATTACTTCTTATATTATATCATCATTCACTATTAAACTCAATCCAGTAAAGATTAGAATCAGCTTAAAATCAGAAAAATGCCGCCATATTTTAACTGGCGGCATTTTAAGTCAAAAATCATATTTTTATTTTATATCTTATTCTTTAAAATGCTGGTTCAATAAGTCCGAAGTCACCATCATTTCTTTTATAAACAACATTAACCTCATCTGTATTAGCATTAGAAAATACAAAGAAATCGTGTCCTAAAAGATCCATCTGCATTGCTGCTTCTTTGGGATCCATAGGTTTCATAGCAAATCTTTTTGTTCTTACTATTTTAGGTTCATACTCATCAGTTTCACCTTCACTAATATCTATTTTTTTATTTAATACTTCTTCTCTTCTTTCTTCCATATATTCTTCTTTATATTCCTGTTTACGTTCAATTAATTTTCTATGGATTCTCGTTTTATATTTATGAATCTGTCTTTCTAATTTTTCAATAACTCCATCAATTGAAGCATACATATCACCAGTTACTTCTTCTCCTCTTAAAATAATACCACTAACAAAAGCTGTAACTTCAACGATATGTCTTTCTTTTTCAACTTCCAGAGAAATTTGAACTTCAATTGACTCATCTTCAAAATACCTCTGAAGTTTACTCACCTTTTCTTCTGCATATTCTTTGAGAGATGGTGTAATATCCATGTTCTTACCATAAGTCATTATTTTCACTATAACCACTCCTTCCTCTTTTCTTTCTACTATTATATATACTTTATTCAACAAAATGCAGTTAAATTCCTGCATTTGATTTTTGTATTTTTTGAAAATTTAATATTTAATGATAAATATAATAAACAAACCCTGGCTATTACTAGCCAGGGTTTTAAATACAGTTTTGTTGTTACTTAAGTAAGTTTATTTGTTAAACTTTAACAACATTTTCTGCCTGAGGTCCACGATCTCCCTCAACTATTTCAAATTCAACTTCATCGCCATCTTCTAAACTCTTGAATCCATCTTCCTGAATTGCTGAAAAGTGAACAAAAACATCGTCTCCATCTTCTCTTTCAATAAAACCATAACCTTTTTTCGCATCAAACCATTTTACTGTTCCTGTGTAAGTCATTTTATTAACATTCCTCCTAAAAATTGTTTCATGAGAATTGCTTCTCATTGAATATAAATATACCATATAAACCTATTATTTGTCAAGCTTTCGAAGACAAATATTTAGTCTTTTTAAAGGATTTAAACAAAAAGTCTAGAAATAGTATATAGAAAGTAAATTGAGGACGGTGATTAGTTTGAATTTAAATGATAAAAAAATTTTGCTAATTGAAGATGATACACATATCTATGAATTACTAAAAGCTATGCTGAAATCATATAATACTATCTTAACTTTTAAAAAAAATGGAGAATCAGGTTTAAAAGAAGCATTAACTGAAAACTATGACTTAATATTACTTGATATTATGCTTCCCAAAAAAGATGGCTGGGAAATCTGCCAAAAATTAAAACAGGAAAATATACCAACTCCTATTATTATGCTAACTGCTAAAGCTGAAGAAACTGATAAAGTACTGGGACTTGAGATGGGGGCTGATGATTATGTGACAAAACCTTTTAGTCCTCGCGAATTAACAGCAAGAATGAAGGCAGTTATGAGAAGATTCGAAAACTCCAATCAGGATAATATTTCAAATAAATTAGAATTCCCGGATATTAATTTGACCATTGATATCAAAGGTCATAAAGTCTATACAGAAAATGAGACTATAACCCTGGCTCCAAAAGAATTTGAGTTGTTCTTATTTTTGGCCCGGAACAAAGATGAAGTTTTTTCTCGCAAAGAACTCCTAAATGAAATCTGGGGTTATGAAAATAAACAGGATACAAGAACAGTTGATGAACATGTCAAAAGAATCAGAAAAAAATTAAAGGACAGTGATCTTAAAGATATTCCTCTAAAAACAGTCTGGGGGGTGGGTTATAAATTTGAAATTAAATCTTAAATCTAACACTCTTTTTGGGCGCCTAATGAAATATAATACCCTGGTCATTCTAATTGCCCTCCTAATTTTAAGTACTATTTTTGGAAGATTAGTTACAAGATATTTTAGTGGTTTACGAGAATTAGATGCAACTGCTAATAGTAAAGAAGTGGCCAAAATGATAAGTGACAATATTAATAATTATCATTTTAAAAATACTACTTTAGAAGAAAATAGACGAGAAATCTATAAAATAACTGAAGATACTGATTATAATATAACAATCATGGACAAATCAGGTACTGAAATCATCAATTCTAAAGTTTCTCAATCTAATATTAATTTAGAACTTGGTAAAGATGAAATAAAAAGAGTACTCAGTGGTAATCGAGTTATTAAAAAAATTATTGGTAATGAAATAAATCATATGTTAATTGCTTTTCCTCTAACTCATAATAATAATAATAATATAAAAATAGTAGAAAACCAAAATAACCAAAAAGAAATTATGGGAGCTATTATTCTCCAGACTCCTCTTGAAAATATGACTGATACTATAAATAAGTTGATGAAAATGGTTGTTATTGCTGCTTTAATCACCCTCATTATAGCTTTTATCATAAATATTACCTTTTCTAAAAGAGTAACCAAACCACTTAGAAAAATTGAAAATGCTGCAATTAATGTTAGTGATGGAAATTATAAAAAAGTAGATATTCCTGAAAATTCTACTGATGAAATTATTAAAGTTATTCAAACATTTAATTATGCTATAGATCAAATCGAAAGTAATTTTGAGGAAAAAAGAAAACTGGAAAAAATGCGCAAAGAATTTGTGGCTGATATTTCCCATGAATTCAGAGCTCCTCTAACTTCAATTAAGGGATTTTTAGAATTATTTATAGAAGAAGATTTAAATGAAAAAGAAATAAAAAAATATGCAAAAATCATGTATAGTGATACTAATTATTTAGAACATTTAGTTAAAGATCTTTTAACTTTAGGTCGATTAGATTCAGAAAATACTCCTTTAAAATTAGAAAAAATTGATCTTGAAAAAATAATAAATCAAACTATAAATTCTTTGAAAACAAAGTTTCATAAAAAAAATATAAAAATAATCAAAAGAATTCCAGATAGACTTCCCTTCAT
Organism: Halanaerobiales bacterium; assembly: GCA_035270125.1. Lineage (NCBI taxonomy): Bacteria > Bacillati > Bacillota > Clostridia > Halanaerobiales > Halanaerobiales bacterium. The sequence goes on from DATFIM010000197.1 coordinate 4,574, forward strand.
TAGAGCTGAGAAAATGAGTATTAAAAGAGTAATTATAAATTTACTAGAAAATGCTATTACTTATTCTCCTGAAAATAGTAATATTATTGTAAAAGTTAGTATAATTTTAGATGAATTGAAAATTTCTATAATTGATGAAGGACCCGGTATCCCCGAAGATAAGCTTGAAAATATCTGGAACAGATTTTATAAAATTGATAAGGCAAGAACCCGCAAAGAAAAAAAAGGAAGTGGGCTTGGCCTTTCTATAGTCAAAAATATTATAAAACAACATGGAGGAAGAGTTGAAGCCAAAAATAAGAAAAATAAAGGAGCTGAATTTTCTTTTTATCTTAAAATTAATAACTCCTAAAAAATTAAACCCTGGCAGTTGCCAGGGTTAATGTATATACCTTATTAACTTTTCCCTCTTTTTTCAGTACAAAAGAGGCTTCATTGGTAGTTGTTCCTGTAGTAAATATATCATCAATTAATAATATATTTTTACCTTTTAATTTTGCTAAATTATTTTTCTTTAACTTAAATACACCTCTGATTAAAGCCTCTCTTTTACTGCGGTTTAAATCATAAAGTGGAGGCGTTTTTTTATATCTTATAAGTATATCTTTTAATAATTCAATACCACTTTTTTGAGCTACAACCTCAGCTAATAATTTTGCCTGATTATATCCTCTCTCCTTTTTTCGACTCTTATATAAAGGAATAGCTAAAATATAATCAAAATCAATTTGTGAATAATATTCTTTAAAATAAATATATAGTAGTTCACCTAATGGTAAATATAGTTCTTTTTTGTTAAAATATTTAAAATGAAAAATTAATTCTCTTCCGAGTTTTTCATAAATAAATGCACTTCTATTCTTTTTAAAATAAAAATCATGACTGTTTTTTGAACAAAATTCGCACTTTAAATCTTTTTTTACCCCATTTTTTATTTCTTTTTCACCTTCGGAAACTCCGATCTCTCTTCCACATCTATTACAAATATTTGATGTGTATGACAGGTCTTCCAGACAATCTGAACACAGAAATGGTACTTCTGATAAAAGTATATCTTTCCCACAGATAAAGCATTTTTCTTTTTCAGGATAAACAAAATCAAATAAAATCTTTTTCAAAACTCCCATTAACCAACCAGATCCTTAAGATTATAATTACACTTAATTT
>DATFIM010000198.1 GCA_035270125.1 Halanaerobiales bacterium
CTTACCATAATTCTCAATATCATCTTCACTTAATCCTAAATCACTCGCTATTTCTGTTATTGGCTGCATTTCTGCATTCTGTGCTATTTCAATATCACTTTTCATTTCATACTCACTCCTTTTTTATTTGGTTTATATTAATTAACTTTTATATTAATAAAATCCATTATATTCATTTTTAACAACAGCTGAATAAACATAATTTATCATTGAAATATAATCAAATACAGGAAGTTTTGTTTTTTCCTGTACTGCCTTTGCATAAGGAGGCAATACACTGCATTCTAATAAAAATGAAGCAATATTATCAAATTCATTAACTAACTTTTCCGCCTCCTCTACAACTTCATTTTTAATCTCAGTATAGTATAAATTACCGGTCTCTTCAATAATAGCATCATGAAAATTATCTCTTTTTTCAAGTCCATGAATAATTAATTTCTCTCTGTTTTTTATTCCAACCCTTTTTAAAAGTTCTTCATCATCTAAAGATTTACCATTTGCAGAAAGTACAGCAATTTTTTGATCTTCTGCAATTATATTTGAAATAAAGGGAACCTGTAACATACTTGATAAAAAAACTGGTACATTAAGTTCATCAGCCAATCTCTTTTGAAAAATTGCCATAAAACCACAATCTCCAGTTATTGCTCTTACCCCCTGTTTTTCTAACTTTTTAGCTGCTTTAAGCAAATCATTATAAGCACTTTCATCTTTTTTGAAAATTCTTTTTACAGTTAGTCCTTTTACTGTTTCATATCTAACTGGAAAATCATATGTTGAAGCATTACCTACATCTCCGGGTATAAAGGGAGTATAAGTATCAAGCATTAATATTCCTATTACATTACCATAACTGGTCTGTCCTTTGCGAGCCTCATATAACATAAAGGCCACCTCTTTTAAATTTATTATAATACTTAACCGTAAAATTTTTATAAAAAAGATGGGAAGTTTTTAAACTCCCCATCTTATATTATTATTAATTATTCACCATATTTTTCTTCAGCTGCTTCAATTTCTTTAATTAATTTGTCTAAAATTTCTGATCCTTCTTCCCCGACATCTTCTCTATAAGATTCCCATACATTTTTGGCTCTTTTTTCAAAAGCAGCCTGTTGTTCTTCAGTTAATTTTACTACTTCAAGAGAAGGTTTATCTTCTAACATCATATCAAGTCTTTCTTTATTTAATTCTGCCTGAAGTTCAAAGATATAATCTGTCATATTTGTAGCTGTTTCTGTAATCATATTTTGATACTCTTTAGGAAGACCATCAAAGAAATCTTTATTAATAATAACTCCGGTGATAAATGGAAGCTGTTTGGCTTCAGTTAAGTATTCCTGTTGCTCATAAAACTTCATTTCCTGGTTGGCGAAATAAGGCTGTACCTGAGCATCAATCTGGTTTAACTGCAAACCACTATAAACTTCAGAATAAGACATTCTAACTGCATTAGCTCCATATTCTTTATATGTTTCAATAAGAACTGGATCTCCCATAACTCTTATTTTTACACCTTTAAAATCAGCAGGTTCAGTTATTTTCTTATTAGATGTCCAGATTTGCCATCCCTCATGGAATACAGTAAGAAGTTTTAATCCTTTATCATTGTAAATACCAGATAAATCATTGTAAATAGCATCACTGTTGGCCATTACTTCTTTATTTACTTCCATATTATTTGACCAGAGGTAATGTAGTGAAAATAATCCTGCTTCAGGAATAGTTGTAGCAAACCAACTTGGTGTTGAAAAGGCAAATTCAATTATACCATTAATTGTCTGATCAGAAATATCACTACTACTTCCTAAAGCACCATATGGATAGATATCTATGTTAATTTCTCCATCAGATTTTTCAGCCAATCTTTCTTTAAATTCTAAAGCCCACTCATGCTGTACACTACCTTCTATTTCCTCTAATGCTATTTTCCAATTATATTTAGCTGCCTCAGCATTATCTGTAGATGCCAGACCAAAGACCATAATCAATACTAATGACAAAATAGTAATTTTTGCAACTGCTCTCATTATAAATTCCTCCCATTTTATTTTTGTTATTATTCTTCTCTACTACTTTTTAACTTATTTAGAAGTTAAACTACTTCTACAACACCTCCTTTATTAAGCTATTTTTATATAACAAACTTTTATTTTAAATAATTCAAGGCACTTCTAACATGCATTTCCACTCCCGTTTTTAATGTATCTTCATCTATATCAAATTTTGGATGATGATGAGCATAATCTGTACCTTTTTCCTTATTACCTGTTCCAATAAAATAGAATGTACTGGGAACTGCATCAGAAAACTCACCAAAATCTTCTCCGGCCAAATTAGTATAATCAACAATTTTATCTCTATCATCTAATACTTCTAAAGCTGTTTCCTGAGCTTTTTTTACCATTTCACTATTATTATAAACAGGTGGACTTTCAACAATATATTCGATATCATAATCTGCATTATGAGTATTACAAACATTTTCAACTATTCTTTCAAATCTTTTTTTAGGCTGGGCTGGATTTTCTTCTATATCACGATATAAATATCTGATAGTTCCTCTTAATTCAGCCTCTTCTGGAATAATATTGGTAGCTGTTCCTGCTTTGACCTCCCCAAACATGATAGTAGTTGGTTTTAAGGGATCAATTTCTCTCGTCTGAATTGATTGGACTGTCTGAATAAGATCACTGGCTGTTAAAATTGGATCTACAGCCTGTTGAGGAGCAGAAGTATGCCCTCCCTTTCCTTTTATATCAACTTCAAACTCATATAATCCTCCCATTACGGCACCTTCAGAAATGGCTATTTTACCACTTTCTATAGGTGTCCAGAGATGAATACCAAATGCTCCATCTACATCAGGGTCTTCTAATACCCCTTCATCAATCATCATTTTAGCGGCAGCTGTTTCTTCATTAGGCTGAAAAACAAACTTAATATTTCCCTTAATTTGATCTTTATATTCTGAAAGAATTTTAGCTGCTACTAAAAGCATAGCAGTATGGCCATCATGACCACAGGCATGCATTAAACCTGGTACTGCTGATTTATAAGTAAAATCATTTTGTTCCTGTATCGGTAGGGCATCCATATCAGCTCTTAACATTAAAGTTTTTCCTGGTTTATTACCACGTAAAATACCAACAACTCCCGTTTTAGCAATATTGGTTTCTACTTCCAGACCAAGATCTTCTAGATATCCTGCTACCTTTTTAGCTGTCCTAAATTCCTTGAATCCTAATTCAGGATGCTTATGAAAATCCCTTCTCAATCTAATAAGTTCATCTTCTAAATTCAATACCTTTTCTTTAATATCCATTAACTTCAGACCTCCTAAACTCTATTAATATCCAAATGCTAAATCACGTAAGAATAGTGCAATTTGAGGGAAGAAAATAAGTAAAGCTGAAACTGAAACTAACATCATAATAAATACAGGTGTCTTCTTTATAACCTGGAAATATGGACGTTTAAATACAGCTATTGCCGTAAATATGTCACAACCAAACGGTGGAGTTGCCGAACCAACAGCTGCCTGTAAAGTTACCATTGTACCAACTAATACTGGATCAATACCCAATCTCTGAACAACAGGTTGAAAAATAGGGGTTAAAACCATAATTACAACTATTGGATCAACAAACATACAGCCTATGAAAAAGGCTACTGCTATTACAAATAATACCCAGACTTGAGTGGGATCAGTGCCAATTATAGGTGGTAAAATTTGCTGTGGAATTCGAGCAAATGAAATTAACCAGGAAAATGCAACACCTGATCCAACAAGAATAAATACTACACCGGTAACAAGACCGGTAGAAAGAGCAATTTCTTTTAAATCTTTCAATTTTACATTTCTGTAAATTAGAATTTCTACAAAAGCTGCATATAATACTGAAGCTGCAGCTGCCTCTGTTGGACTAAAAAACCCTGAATAAATACCACCAATAATTATTACAGGAAAACCAAAAGGAACTGCTGCTCTTTTGGTAGTTTCCCATCTCTGGGACCAGCTTGATTTTTCCTGAGGATTTATTCCTTTTGCTCTTGCATAAAAATAACTATAAATAGCAAACATAGCTAAAATTAATAGCCCAGGTCCAATACCTGCTATAAATAATTCACCAATAGAAGTCCCACTTACAACACCATAAACAATCATTCCAATACTTGGTGGAATAAGTAAAGCTATATCACTTGAGTTTATAATAAGTGCAGTTGTAAAAGAATCATCATAGCCTGCTCTTAAAAGGTGAGGTCTCATTGTACCACCAATAGCCACAACTGTTGCCTGAGTTGAACCTGATATTGCCCCAAAAATGGTACAGGCGGCAGCTGTAGTAATTGCAAGTCCTCCACGTATATGACCAACAAATTCTTTTACAAAATCTACAAGTCTATTAGACATTTCTCCAGCAGACATTATATCTGCAGCAAGAATAAACATTGGTACTGCAATCAAAGATGGTGGTAAAATCCCACTAATCATCTGCTGTACTAAAATCATTGGATCAAAAGCAGGAAAATATAAATACATTATAATTACTGAAGCTCCTAATAAAGGGATCATCATCGGGAAGCCAAGTAAAAGCAATGCTCCCATTATTGATACCATAACCGTTAACATAATTCTCACTCCTTAACTACTTTTTATTTAATATTCTCCAGTATATTCTACACTATTATCTTCTTCTGCCATAGCATCTTCGAGGTCTTCATATTCTGATTTTTCTTCAAAAGAAACCCAGACATCATCTTCCATTATATTTTTAATAAAAGCTAAGGTATAATGAATTGCTGTCATTAATAATCCAATGGGAACAAATATCCAAATCCAGCCTAAAGGAACTCTAAGAACCGGACTCATTTTTTGCTGCTGAAAAATACCAATAACATAATCGCTTGCTAAATATGTCATCAAATACATAAAAGCTGCTGTTCCAAAAGTTACTATATAGGTCAATATTTTTTGTATCTTTGGATTTGCTATATCGTGAAATGCTGACATTCTAATATGTCGTCCATTTCGGGCTGCATAACTGGTACCCAAAAAGGTAACTAAAACTATCAAAAATTCATTAATTTCTGTAGCAAATGATAGAGAGTGATTAAAAAAGTTTCTGGCAAAAACATTTACTATCGTTAATCCTCCCATGACCAATATACCATATGCTAAAATTAATTCTTCAAAACTTCTAATCCAATCATTAATTTTTTCTAAAAATCCCATAACTTCACCCCTTTTTGTCTTCTACTCATCTACTAATTTTATTTCAAAAATAACTTTCTAGGGAAATCTACAAATGTTTCACAACCATCTTCTGTTACATAAAATGGCTCACTATTTTCAAATCCAAATTTATCCAGCCAGATACCTGGCATGAAATGGAATGTCATCCCTGGTTTTAAAATTGTTTTATCACCTGGTCTTAAACTAGCAGTATGTTCACCCCAATCAGGTGGATAATTTAAACCATATGAATATCCAACTCGAGATTCTTTTACTACTTTACTTCCTGAAATAGATTCTCTCCATTTTTCTTCTACTTCTTCACAACTTATTCCCGGTTCTATGAAATCTAAAGTTTTATTGAGTCCATCTACTACAGTTTTTGCAATATCCTGTAAATCTTGAGGTGGATCACCAATATATAGTGTTCTGGACAAGGGAGCATGATATTTATTTTTACTTCCAGCCAGTTCTAAAAGTACTACATCCCCTTTTTGATATCTTCTATCAGTCCAGGTCAGATGAGCAGTTGAAGTTCTTTCAGCTGAAGGCATAATTGGAGCTATTGCTGTATAATCTCCTGTAAAATCTTCTGTTCCTCGAATTTGTGCTTCATATACCTTTGCTGCAGCATCTCCTTCTCTGACACCTTCTTCAATATTATCTATAGCTGTTTGCATAGTATTTTCCACGATTCTAGCTGCCATTTTCATATATTCAAGCTCTTTATCACTTTTTATCTGTCTTACTAAAGGTACAAGCCTGTTAGCATCCTTAAAATCTGCCTTATTTAGTTCATTTTGAAGAGTATTATAACATTTAGCTGTAAAGTAGTAATTATCCATTTCCAATCCAATATTAGCTTTCTCATAACCTTTATCTTTTAAAATATCTGTTACAAATTCCATAGGGTGTTTTACTAAAGATTGGACATAATCATCCTCGTATCCTATTATATTTTCATCTTTAAGCCAGGTAGTAATTTTAGCTCCATTACTATCCTGTTCTCTTCCAAACCAGATCGGTTCTTCTTTATCAATAAATACTAATACTCCCTGATGAACATAAAATGACCAGCCATCATAACCAGTAAGATAATTCATATTAGCAGGATGGGTGGCAAGTAAAACCTGCATACCAGCCTGGTCCATTTTTTCTTTTACCTTTTTGAGTCTCAT
>DATFIM010000199.1 GCA_035270125.1 Halanaerobiales bacterium
TAAAGAAATAAAAGAAAAGAGAGGTAAAGGACTTGCCAGCATAGATGAAAGTAAAGTTATTAGAAAATCGCATAAAAACCCAATGATAGTAAGACTTTATGAGGAATATCTTGGTGAACCACTTAGTGGAGATTCACACCACTTACTTCACACTAAGTATAGAAGAAGAGATAGAAACTAAAAAAAATAATTTAGAATGATTTTTTAAACGGCAGTTATCTCACTTTGAGAAGCTGCCGTTTTTGTGCTTTGGAGAGAATATGATATAATACAGATAGTTAGCAGAGAGGTGAAATTAATGAAAGAAATTTCTTTACATATTTTAGATATTGTGCAGAATTCAATTGCTGCAAAAGCTGAGCAGGTAGAAATAATTGTAGCAGAAAAGATTAAGAAAAATTTACTTAAAATAGAGATTAAAGACGATGGGACCGGGATGGATAAAAAAGAACAAAAAGAAGTTCTCGATCCTTTTGTAACAAGTAGAACTACCAGAGAAGTTGGGCTGGGTCTTCCTTTTTTAAAACGAGCAGCAGAAAATTGTAATGGAGAATTGATATTAGATTCTCAAAAAGGTGAAGGGACAAGTTTGAAAGTTATATTTGAATATGATCATATTGATCGAGCTCCCCTTGGGGATATAATTGGGACAATTGTTTCATTAATTATAACTAATCCCCAACTTGATTTTATATATAAACATATATACAATAATAAAGAATTTGAATTAAATACTACGGAAATAAAAAAAGAAATTGGTGATATTAAAATAAACCACCCGGAGATTGTCAATTGGATAAATAATTATATAGAAGATAATTTAAATGAATTGAGACAATAGAGGTGTTAAGTTATGAAAAGAGATAAATTTTATATGTCCAATAGTGAAAATGATACTATTAAATTTGCTAAAATTGTAGGTAAAAAAGTTGAAGTCGGCCAAATAATTTTATTAAAAGGTGATTTAGGTAGTGGAAAAACAAGATTTGTTAAGGGGCTGGCTGAAGCTTTAAATATAGAAAAGGAAGTGAGTAGTCCCACCTATAATTTAATTAATGAATATCCTGGCAAAATTCCACTTTTTCACATGGATTTATATAGACTTGATAAAGAAGAAGATTTATTAAATATTGGATTTGAAGAATATCTTTATAGAGAAGGAATTATTGTTATAGAGTGGCCTGGATTAGCTTTTGATTTATTACCAGAAGATTTTTTGCTTATAAATTTTGAAATAATTTCTGAACAAAAAAGAAAGTTAAAATTTAAAACCATAGGTAAAAAATCAAAAAAATTAATGAAAGGATTGGCCGAATATGTTAATATTAGGGATTGATTCAAGTACAGAAATGGCAGGAATTTCACTTTTGGATAATGATAAAATCATTGCAGAGATTAATTTAGCTTTATATAGAAGACATAGTGAAAGGCTTTTACCTAACATTGCTCATTTATTTCAAGAATCAGATTATAATATAAGAGAAATTGATGGTATTGCAGTAACAATTGGCCCTGGATCTTTTACTGGTCTTAGAATAGCTTTAAGTACTGTTAAAGGTTTTGCTCAGGCTTTAAAAATTCCTGTTGTAGGAATATCTACCCTTGAAGTTTTGGCGTATAATTATAAAAATGTTATAGGATTGTTAGTACCTATGATAGATGCCAGAAGAGAAAGAGTTTATACTGCACTTTTTGATAATTATGAAAAAGAGGAAGATTTTAATAAAAAAAGAAGCTGGAATGATACTACATTATCTTTAGAAGAATTAATGGCAGAAATAAAGCTTATAGATTCAATTGATGAAAAGAAAGTATGTTTTATAGGTAATGGTGTAAATAGTTATAGAGATATAATTAAAGAAACAGATATTAACTATGAATTTGTTTCTCCTTCCTTTAATAATCCTCGAGGAGCCCTTGTAGCTGAATTAGGGAAAAATTATTTTGAGGCCGGTATTTCTCATCGAGTAGAAGAATTAAAACCAAATTATCTTAAAAAACCTCAGGCTGAAATTAATTTCAAGAAAATTGAAAGTGAATAATATGGAAATATTAATAGATTTAATGGAAAAAGAAGATATAAATGAGGTTATGAGAATAGAAAAAGATGTTTTTAATGATCCCTGGTCCAAAAATGCTTTTATAAGTGAATTAGAAAAAAATCCTCATGCTATTTATTTTACAGCTAGAAGAGGCAGAGAGATTTTAGGATATATTGGTTTTTGGATTTTAAAAGATTATATTCATATTACAAATCTGGCAGTTGCTAAAAAACATCAAAAAAAGGGGATTGCTTCTTTACTATTAGAAAATGTAGAAAATACAGCAGGAATGTCTAGAAAATATAACTTATATTTAGAAGTTAGGGAAAGTAATACAAAAGCAATTGATTTTTATAAAAAAAGAAATTTTAAAATTGTAGATTCTAAGAAAAATTACTATGAAAATAATAATGAAGATGCTTTAATAATGTGGAAGGTGATAAATAATGGATAATGATATATATATATTGGCCTTAGAAACTTCCTGTGATGAAACAGCGGCAGCAGTAACTAAAAATGGCCTTAATGTTTTATCAAATATTGTAGCTTCCCAGGTTGACTGGCATCGCAAATTTGGGGGGGTAGTCCCTGAAATCGCTTCTAGAAAACATTTAGAATTTATAAATCCGGTAATTGAAAAAGCTTTGGAAGAAGCAGAAGTTGATTTAGAAAAAATAGATGCTATAGCAGCTACTCATGGCCCGGGTTTAGTTGGAGGGCTATTGGTAGGGCTTTCTACTGCTAAAGCTCTTGCTTATGCCCTTAATAAACCTTTTATAGGTGTAAATCATATAGCAGGCCATATTTATGCAAATTTTATTTCCAATCCTGATATTGAAACTCCCATTATCTGCTTAACAATTTCTGGAGGCCATACTGATCTTCTTTATTTTGAAGATTTAGGAGGATATGAAATTTTAGGTAGAACTAGAGATGATGCAGCAGGAGAAGCTTTTGACAAAATAGCTCGTTTTCTTGATTTAGGTTATCCTGGAGGTCCTGTTATTGAAAAAAAAGCTAAAGAAGGTGATCCAGAGGCAATTGATTTTCCTCGTTCTTTTAATAATGATGATATTTATGATTTTAGTTTTAGTGGATTAAAAACAGCAGTTATTAATTATGTTCATAATGAAAAGCAAAGAGGTAATAAGCTTAATATAGCTGATATTGCAGCTAGTTTTCAGCAGGCAGTAATCGATTCTCTTATACAAAGAGTAATTAAAGCTCTTAAAAACTATGAAGTAGGGAGTGTAGTTATTTCTGGAGGAGTGGCAGCAAATCAGGAATTAAGAAAACAATTAAGAAAAGTAGTAAATAAAAAAGGACTAAAACTATATTATCCGGAGTTGAAGTTATGTACTGATAATGCAGCTATGATAGGGGCAGTAGCTTATTATCAATATCAAAAAAATGATTTTTCAGATCTAAGTCTTAATGCTGATCCTAACCTTAGTTTATAGGTGATAATATGAATAGTAAACAAAAATATTTAATTTTAAAAACAGTTCAGGAAAATAATATTTTGCCTGTTACTTCTAAATGTAATCTACATTGTAAATTTTGCAGTCATTTTCAAAATCCCCCAGAATTAAAAGTTGAAAGTTATGGTCATCTAAATTTTAATTTTATCAAAAAAATGATAGATTTTTTACCAAAAGAAGGGCCAGTAATCCTGGGTGAATCTGCAACAAAAATAATTGAAGGTGAACCTTTTTATCATCCAGAAATAAGTGAGATATTGAAAATTTTGAGAAATAGATGGTCTGAAAAAGAAATAAGGATTACTACTAATGGTAGTTTTTTAAGTAAAAAAATAATAAGATTGATTGATGAGTTAGGAAATATAACTTTAAATATTTCTTTAAATTGTGCAAATCCAGCTGAAAGAAAATATTTAATGAAAGATAAAAATGGTAATAAAGTTTTTTCTGCTATTAAAAGATTGGATGATTATCATATAAATTTCAATGGCAGTTTAGTAGCTCTCCCCCATGTTATGGGCTGGAATAGTATAGAAAATACAATTAATTATCTAGATAAGTATAATGCTGAAACTATTAGAGTTTTTATGCCTGCTTTTACAGACTACACTAATGATAATATGAAATTTGAGTTTGATTTATATACAAAATTAAGTAAATTCGTTAATAAAATTAACAAAAATATTAAAACTCCAGTTATTTTGGAACCTCCATATCTTAAGAATTTAGATGCAATTGTAAAAGGAATTATAGTTGGGTCACCAGCTGATGATAGTGTTTTAAATATTGGGGATGTAATAAAAAAAGTTAATGATGAAAAAGTATTTTCTAGAGTTGATGCTTTTAATAAAATAAAAAAACTTAAAAACCCTATTATAAGCACAAAAAATAATTCTAAATCTAAAATGATAATTACTAAAAAAAGTGGACAGAGATCAGGTTTGGTTATGGATTATGATTTAGAGCCAGTAATTATTAATAAAATAATAAATTCAATAAAGAACTATGAAGTTAATGAGATAATTTTAGTTACTTCCAGGATGGCAAAAGAAATGATGAAATTTATGGTTGATAATGAATTGAAAGGTATTTTTTCTAAAAAGATAATAAATGTTTTAGAAGTTGAAAGTAATTTTTTTGGTGGAAGTATATTAACAGCGGGTTTATTAACTGTAGGGGATATAATACTCCGAATGGAAAAATATGAATTTAGCAAACCAGAAAATACCTTAATAATATTACCCTCTGTAATATTTGATGATTATGGAAAAGATTTAAAAGGTCAGGATTTCATGAAAATAAGAAAAAAATTTGGAGTTGAAATTGAGATTTTATAATATTTTTATCAACAGACAAAGATAAATAAGGTTTAACGAAGAATATCTAAGTATTATGGACTTAATTGAGTTTAATGGGGTTTTTAGCTAATTATACTCCCTTGATTTTAAATATATACTTAGATATTATTATTACAGTAATTGTTAGCACTCAACTCTAATGAGTGCTAATAAAAATAAATATTAAAAATCTTAAAGGGGGTTTACTGAATGAAAATTAAGCCGTTAAGAGACAGAGTTGCAGTTAAAATTAAAGAAGAAGAAGAAGAGGAAAAAAAGACTAAAAGTGGAATAGTACTACCAGATACAGCCAAGAAAGATGAAAAACCACAGCAGGGAGAAATTGTTGCTGTTGGTAGTGGATGCTGTACTGAAGAAAATGGCCCTGAGGTAGAAGAAGGGGATGTAGTTGTTTTTGATAAATTTGCTGGAACAGAATTAACACTTGAAGGTGAAGATTACCTTGTATTAAGTATTGAAGATGTTCTTGCAGTTATTGGTTAAAACTGAACCAGGTACTTATTTTTATAAATTGAAAAAAAGAAATAATAACTGAAAATCTCCAAGGAGGGATATATAGTGGCAAAAGAGTTAAAATTTGGCGAAGAAGCTCGTCGTAAATTAGAAGATGGTGTTAGTTCTTTAGCTAATTCTGTAAAAGTTACGTTAGGTCCAAAAGGACGTAATGTTGTATTAGAAGAAGGATTTGGTGCACCAACAATTACTAATGATGGTGTAAGTATTGCAAGAGAAATAGAATTGGAAGACCATTATGAAAATATGGGAGCCCAAACTGTTAAAGAAGTAGCTACTAAAACAAATGAAATAGCTGGTGATGGTACTACTACTGCTACTGTTTTAGCAGAATCAATTTTCAAAGAAGGAATTAAAAATGTTGCTGCTGGCGCTAATCCTATGATTCTTAAAAAAGGTATTGAAAAGGCAGTTAATAAATTAACTGATAAAATTGCAGATATCAGTGAACCTGTAGAAGGTAAAGATGCTGTTTCTCAAATTGCTTCTATTTCTGCTGGAAATGATGATGAAGTTGGTAATCTTATAGCAGAAGCAATGGAAAAAGTTGGACAGGATGGAGTTATTTCTGTAGAAGAATCAAAGAGTATGGGTACTTCCTTAGAAGTTGTTGAAGGTATGCAGTTTGATAAAGGTTATTTATCACCATATATGGTAAATGATACTGAAACAATGGAAGCTTCTCTTGAAGATCCATATATTTTACTTACAGATGAGAAAATTTCAAATATCCAGGATATTCTTCCACTACTTGAAAAAGTAGCTCAGGAAGGAAAACCACTTCTTATTATGGCAGAAGAAGTAGAGGGTGAAGCTCTAGCTACTCTAGTTGTAAATAAAATTCGTGGAACATTTGACTGTGTAGCAGTTAAAGCACCTGGATTTGGAGATCGTCGTAAGCAAATGCTAGAAGATATAGCAATTTTAACTGGTGGTACTGTAATTACTGAAGATCTAGGACGTCAGTTAGAAAATGCTACTATGGCTGACCTTGGTCAGGCACATAAAGTTACTGTAACTAAAGATGATACAACAGTAGTCGAAGGTGAAGGTAACAAAAAAGATATTAAAGAAAGAATTAAGCTACTAAGAAGACAGATTGAAAATACAAGTTCTGACTTTGATAGAGAGAAATTAGAAGAAAGACTTGCAAAATTATCTGGTGGAGTAGCTGTAATAAAAGTAGGTGCTGCTACTGAAACAGAATTAAAAGAAAAACAGCACCGTATTGAAGATGCTCTTTCTGCTACAAGAGCTGCAGTCGAAGAAGGACTTGTAGCTGGTGGTGGAACTACTTATCTTGAAGCACTATCTGTACTTGATGATCTTGAGCTTGAAGGAGATGAAGCAACAGGTGTAGATATTGTAAGAAAAGCACTGGAAGCACCTGTACGTTTAATTGCAGATAATGCAGGATATGAAGGTTCTGTAATAGTAGAAAAAGTAAAAGATGCTGAATCTGGAATCGGTTTTGATGCTATGAAAGGTGAATTCACTGATATGATCAAATCCGGTATAATTGATCCAGCAAAAGTAACTCGTTCAGCACTTCAAAATGCTGCAAGTGCATCAGCAATGTTACTTACTACTGAATGTCTTGTTGCAGATAAAGGTGATGACGATGATAATAACGGTGGAGGTGGCGCTCCTGCCGGTGGTGGAATGCCAGCTGGAATGGGTGGCATGCCCGGCGGAATGGGCGGCATGATGTAAATAAGCCGTTAACCATAAATATTACTAAAATAAAGGGCAGTTGGTATTTTACCAGCTGCCCTTTTTTTAATGTTTTAAGATTATTTTTAAGTAAATAAATATATAAATTTATCAAGGAAATATTAACTTTTTAAAGAATAAATAATATAGAAGTAATTACTTATTCATATAAGGGGTGAAGTATATCAAAAAGTATAATTCTTTCCTTAAAAAAGCTAAAAATTTAGGGGTAGAAGAGGCCAAAATAATTTCTACTTCTACTATTGAAGTTGCAAATTGGGTTAAATGGAAATGTAGATATTCCTGTGAAGATTATGGTAAAAATTACACATGCCCTCCTAATACACCTTCTGTGGAAGAAACTAAAAAAGTATTAAAAGAATATGATTGGGCCTTACTACTTAAAGGACACAATGATCCAGAAATGCAAAAAATTGTCATAGAGTTAGAAAAATATATTTTTTTAGCTGGTTATAGAAAAGCATTTGGTTTGGCATGTGGTCCCTGTAAAGATTGTGGTGACTGCCAGGAAGAATGTCCTAAACCTTCAGAAACAAGACCTTCGCTGGAAAGTTGTGGAATAGATGTATATGCTACTGTTCGTAATAATGGTTATGAAATAGATGTATTAAAAGATAAAAGTGAAATACCTGATTATTATGCAATGGTTTTAATTGAATAATTATTCTAGCAAATTAAATAGAAATTTGTTATAATAAAATTTGAAAGCAAATGCAATTAAAAGATGAAAGGATGAAAAAATGGTAGAAAATAAAATTTTAATTCTTGATTTTGGTGGTCAATACAGTCAACTTATTGCCAGAAGGATAAGAGAATTCAATGTTTATTCAATGATATTACCTTATCATACAGATATTGAAAAAATAAAAGAAATTAATCCAGGAGGTATTATTTTTTCTGGAGGACCTAATAGTGTAACAGAAGAAAATTCACCAAAAATTGATAAAGAAATTTATGAATTAGGTATACCAATTCTAGGGATTTGCTATGGTATGCAACTTATGACTTCACAATTAGCAGGTGGTGAAGTAAATAAAGCAGAGCAGGGTGAATATGGTAAAGCAAAAATTGAAATAATCAAAAACGAAGGGATTTTTGCTGAGATAAAAAATAAGAGTCAGGTCTGGATGAGCCACTGGGATAGAGTAGAAAAACAACCAGAGGGTTTTGAAATTACTGCTAAAACAGAAATAACTCCAGCTGCAGCTTTTCAAAATAAAGAAAATGATTTTTATGGAGTACAGTTTCATCCTGAAGTCATACACACCATTGAAGGAAAAAATATACTACATAATTTCTTATTTAAAATATGTGATTTAAATGCTACCTGGAATATGGCAGATTATATTAATGAACAAATTGAAGAAGTGCAGGAAAAAGTAGAAGATGGAAAAGTTATTTGTGGACTCTCGGGAGGAGTTGATTCTGCAGTTGCTTCTGCCCTTGTTTATAAAGCTATATCAGAACAATTAACCTGTATTTTTGTGGACCATGGTCTTTTGCGTAAAGGTGAACCAGAACAGGTTAAAAGAACTTTTGCTGAAGAATTTAATATACCATTAGTATATGTAGATGCAAAGGATAGATTTTTAGAACAACTAGAGGGTGTTAAAGACCCTGAAGAAAAAAGAAAAATTATTGGTAATGAATTTATAAGAGTTTTTGAGGAAGAAGCAGGTAAATTAGAAGATGCAGAATATTTAGTTCAGGGAACCATTTATTCAGATGTTATAGAAAGTGGAGGTTCTGATGAAGCTGCAACAATAAAGAGTCATCATAATGTTGGTGGCCTACCGGAAGATATGGATTTTAAACTAGTAGAACCACTTCGCTTTTTATTTAAAGATGAAGTTCGAAAAATTGGTGAAGTTCTTGGTTTGCCTTCTGAGATAGTCTGGAGACAACCTTTTCCAGGACCTGGTTTAGCTATAAGAATTATTGGTGAAATAAGTACAGATAAGTTAGAAATTCTAAGAGATGCAGATGCAATTGTGAGAGAAGAAATAAAAGAAGCAGGAATGCAAAAAGAAATATGGCAGTCTTTTGCAGTTCTTCCTGATTTAAGAAGTGTTGGAGTCATGGGAGATGAAAGAACTTATGGTTATCCTATTATTTTAAGAGCGGTTAATAGTGATGATGCTATGACTGCAGATTGGGTAAAATTACCCTATGATCTTTTAGAAAGAATTTCTAACAGAATTGTTAATGAGGTTAATTCTGTAAATAGAGTAGTTTATGATATTACTTCAAAACCTCCTGGCACTATTGAATGGGAGTAAATAGTTATTATAGAAAGGTGGGGTATAATGTCAAAAAGTATTAAAAATGAGTTTACAGATCAACTTTTTGAGGCTATTTTATTACTTGAAGATAAAGAAGAGTGTTATAAGTTTTTTAAGGATATTGCAACTATAGCTGAGATTAAAGCTCTTGGTCAGAGATTAGAAGTTGCTAAAATGTTAAAACAGGGTGTAACTTATGAGGAAATAGTTGAAAAAACTGGAGTTTCAACTGCTACTATTAGTCGAGTAAAAAGAGCACTTGACTATGGTGAAGATGGATATAATTTAATTTTAGATAAAATGGATATAGAAGATATAGATTAACTTAAGTTTTAAAGCCCTCTTTATATAATTTACAAAGAGGGCTTTTATTTATTCAGGAAGGAATAAGTGTTATTATCTTGAATATATAAGAGGGTATAATAAGTTGTAAGTAAATTTTATTTCATTTTGGAGGTATTGATAAATGAAAAAAAGTTATGATCTTATAGTTGTAGGTACAGGACCTACAGGAATTTTTACAGTTCTTGAATTAATTGAAAAAAATAAAGATTTGGATATCCTAATGCTAGAAAAAGGAGATAATTTAGATAAAAGAATTTGTCCTATGAAAGAAAATCCTGGTAGTAAATGTGCTAATTGTAATAGTTGTGCTATTGTTTCAGGATGGGGAGGAGCTGGTGCTTTTAGTGATGGTAAGTTATCTTTAACTCCTGAAATTGGTGGAAATTTGAATGAGTATATTGGCTGGCAGAAACTTGAAGAAAATATAAAATATGCAGATGATATGTACTTAAAATTTGGAGCACCTGATAGAATATTTGGAGGAAATAATGAAAAGGTTTCGGAAATGAAAGAAAAAGCAATTAAAGCAAGTCTTAAATTTATCCCAACCAGACTCCGCCATTTAGGAACAGGTTATAGTAAAACTGTTTTAGGTAATATGCAGGATTATATCCGTGAGCATGGGATAGATATTAAATTTGGAAAAAATGTTAAAGATTTAATTATTGAGAAAAAAGAGATCAAGGGAGTAAAAACAGCTGATGGAGATACTTATTATGCAAAATATGTAGTAACTGCTCCCGGTCGTGAAAATGCTGAATGGCTGAGTGATAAAGCTAAAAAATTAGGAATTGATATGACTATTAACCCTGTAGATATAGGGGTTAGAGTTGAAACATCGGCAGTTATTGCTGAAGAATTAACTGAAAACATGTATGAATCTAAATTAATTTATAGGACTCCTACTTTTGAAGATAAAGTAAGAACTTTTTGTATGTCACCTTATGGTGAAGTTGTAAATGAAAATAATCAGGGCTTAATTACAGTTAATGGCCACAGTCATGCTGATATTAAAACAGAAAATACAAACTTTGCCTTACTTGTAAGTAAGACTTTTACTGAACCATTCCATGAACCAATAACTTATGGAAAAGATATAGCCAAACTAGCCAACCTTTTAGGTGGTGGTGTATTAGTTCAAAGACTGGGCGATCTTTTAAATGGAAGACGTTCTACTCCAGAAAGAATAAATAGAAGTATAGTTGAACCAACACTTAAAGAAGCTACTCCAGGTGATTTAAGTCTGGTATTACCACACAGGCATTTAACCGGTATTATTGAGATGTTAGAAGCTTTAGATGAACTTGCTCCTGGTCTTTATTCAAGAGATACTTTACTTTATGGAGTTGAAGTCAAATTTTATTCATCACGTTTAAATGT
>DATFIM010000200.1 GCA_035270125.1 Halanaerobiales bacterium
TTATAAATATAGGTGGTAATGTTCATTTTCATTCAGCTAAAAATTTAAAACAGGAACTTGATGAAAGTTTTATAAAAGAAACAGATTTTATAATAAGAATGAGAGATATTGAGACTATTGATATAACTTCTCTTAATGAATTAAAAAAGTTTATTGCTCGAGTACAAAAAAATGGAGGAAGAGTACTTTTCAGTGGCATTAATGATAAGTTGTATAAATATTTAGAGGATAGTGGTATTTTGAATGAAATAAATAAAGAAGATGTTTTTAAAGCAAATGATTATATTTTTTCTTCTACCAAAGATGCCTTGAATGAAGCTCAGGGAGAAAATGACGGAAATGATAGTGAATAATATGATTGAAAAAAAGTTAAATTTGTGATATTATAATACTTAGTATTGATTGTAAAATAATAAATTAAGTCTTTATAGGAACTTATTATATTTTTTTGTTTTAATTTGAAATTTTTAAATTCGCCAAATAAAAGGAGGCTAATAAATGAGTAGACGGATGGCCTATCGTATACCTGAGAAAACTCATAAAGAAGTTAAAGAAATTTTAAAGGATGAGGATATTGATTTTGATGAATTTATTGATCTTTTAATTGATCTTTATCTTGATGATAAAATAAATCCCAAAGAACAGGAAGAAGATTGGGGAATGTGGATGAAAAAGAAAAATTAAAAGGGGGCTTTATTTATGAGAATGGAAAGATCCACCTTTCATATGGATAAAGAAAAACATAAAAAACTTATGAAAAAATTAATACAGGATGATATGAATTTTAATGAATTTCTTGATAGATCAGTTAATATGTTTCTAAATGATAAGATCAGTTTGGAAGAGTTAAAAAGTAATAAAAAATAAAAGCAAAGAGGCAGGAGACTGCCTCTTATTTTTCGTTAATATATTTTTGTGATAATTGATAATAATGGTCAGCAGATTCCTGAATACTTTCAATCTCTTTATTATTTAAATTTCTCTTAACTTTTGCTGGCATACCTAAAACTAAGCTTCCTTCAGGTATTTCTGCATCTTCAGGAACAAGAGCACCAGCTCCAATTATAGAATTTTCACCAATATCTGCATTATTTAAAATTATAGCTCCCATTCCAATAATACAATTATTGTTTACAGTACAGCCATGTAAAACTGCATTATGACCGACTGTAACATTATCACCAATTATCAAAGGAGAGCCAGCATCAATATGTAGGGTTGAATTTTCCTGTATATTAGTTTTTTTACCAATTTTAATTGGCCCAAGATCTCCCCTAATTATTGAATTAAACCAAATGCTGGCACCACTTTTTATATATACATCACCAATAATTTTACTACCTTCTGCTATAAAAACATCTTTTTCAATTTGAGGTTCATTACCATTTACTGCATGAATCATAGATTTTCCTCCTTTGATTTATTATTAGTATCATTATTTGTTTTAATTATAACTAATATAGTGAAATAAAGCAACATACTTAAATAGAAACTTATCTTGAATTGAATTTTTAGTTTTATTATAATATTATTATATATAAAGGAGTTTTAAGGATGGCAATTGCTATATTTGGAGGTACTTTTGATCCAATACATATAGGACATTTGATTATTGCAGAGCAGGCTTATAATAGATATGATTTGAGTAAAGTTATTTTTATGCCGGCCGGGAATCCTCCTCATAAAAACAATCAAAATTTAACTACTGCAAAATTAAGATTACAAATGGTTAAATTGGCAATAGAAGATAATGAACATTTTATTATTTCAAATTGGGAAATAAATAAGGATGAACCATCATATACTGCTGAAACATTAAGATATTTTAGTGATAAATATAATGAAGAGATATATTTTATTATTGGTGCAGATTCTCTGCTAGATATTCCAAACTGGAAAGAACCTGAATTTTTAATGGAAAATGGTAATTTTATTGTAGCAAGAAGACCTAATTTTTCTTTAGAAAAAATATTAAAAAAAGTTTTCTTTAAAACACATAGAGATAATTTGCATATTATGAATAGTTCTTTAATAGATATATCTTCTTCCTTAATTAGAGAAAATATTAAAAATAAAATATCAATTCGCTATATGACACCAGACTCTATTATTAAATTCATTAATGAAAAAAACATATATGGGTAATGAAGGTGATAAATTGAAATATCAAAAAGATTATTTGGATAATTTAGAAAATGAATTAAAAAATTGGCTTACAAAAGAACGATACATTCATACTCAGGGAGTTATAGAAGTTGCTGTTCAACTTGCTCAAAAGAATAACGTAAATATAAAAAAAACAATTACTGCAGCTTTATTACATGATTATGCAAAACCACTAAATCAGAAAGAGTTATATAAATATGCTAAAAAAATAAATGGTGATATTGATAAAACAGAGATGAAGATACCATCGGTCTTACATGCACCTGTTGGAGCCTTTCTTGTTAAAAAGAAATATGATATAATAGATAAGGATATTTTAGAAGCAATTAGATATCATACAATAGGTAGTCCAGATATGAGCAAATTAGCTCTTATAATTTTTGCAGCAGATTTTATTGAACCAAATAGAGAATTTCCTGGAGTTAGAAAATTAAGAGATATTTCAAAAGGAAATTTATCTCAATTGATAGTTGCAGTATGTGATCAAAGTATTAAATTTAATATTAATAAGAAAAAAATTATTCACCCAAATACCCTATTGTTGAGAAATGAATATTTAGGAGGAAAGTAATTAATGGCAGACATCAAAAATAAAAGAAATTTATTAATTGGTTTAGTGATTGTATTAATCTTAATTGGAATGATAATTTCTTTTTTAGTAAATGATAAATTTAGTGCAATAAAAAGTGATCCTTTTTCTACTTCTAAATTAAATATTTTGGTTGTAGGTTATGATTCTTCCATAAATGGTCCTCCTAGAGCTGATACAATTATGATTGCCAGTGTTGACCTATCAACTAAAGATATAGGAGTGCTTTTTGTCCCAAGAGATACTAAAGTAGAAATTCCAGGACATGGAACTGGTAAAATTAATGCAACACATGCTTATGGTGGTATTGAATTAACTGATAAAACTCTGGAAAGTTTTTTAAATATACCAATAGATTATTACCTAGAAACAGATTTTAGTGGTTTTTCAGAGATAATTGATGCAATTGGTGGTGTAAATATAGATATAAAAAAACCACTTCATTATGTAGATAAAGCAGGAGGAGTAAACATTGACCTGCCTGCCGGGGAAAATATCCACTTAGATGGTGAAGAATCTTTAGAATATGTTAGATATAGAGGTCCAATAAAAGCTGATATTGGAAGGATTGAGAGACAGCAAAAGTTTATAGAGGCAGTTATGGATAAAATTTTAAGTCCTGATATTATTGTAAAGTTACCAGATATTTATAGTAATGTTACTGATGCTGTAAATACTAATATACCTTTAAAAGATGTAAGTCCTTTTGTTAAATTAGCCAAAAATACTAATTTAAATAAATTGGAAACTGATATGGTACCGGGGAATCCTAAATACATAAATGGGATTAGTTACTGGGTACCCAAAAATGAAGAACTAGATATTCTGGTTGATAATTTAATTAAAAGTAAGGAATATATTCAAAACAGCAAATACGAAGTTTCCTTATATAATGGAAATGGTAAATCAGGTTTAGCTGGTGAAGTAGCAGATACTTTAAATAAATATGGTTTTATTGTTTCTACAATTGGAAATGCTGATAATTTTAACTATGAAAAGACAATAATAAAATATTATGATAAAGATGCTAAAAATGTAGTTTCTGGCATAAAAGAACTTCTGGGTGGAGAAATTAATTATTCAGAAGAAGATAAAAATGAAATTAAGATAATTATTGGTCATGATTATTTAGAAAAGGAAAATGAAGGTAGTTCTTAATAAGGAGGATTAAAAAAATATGGAAAACGAAATTAAAGAATTAGCTGTTTTAGCTTCTGAAGCTGCTGAAGACAAAAAAGCTAATAATGTTGAAATACTTGATCTTCGTGATATAACAGTTATTGCAGATTATTTTGTAATCTGTGATGGAAATAATGAAAATCAGGTAAAAGCTATAGCCAGAGGAATAGAAGATAAATTGGCTGAAGAAAGAGATCTTGTTCCTCAAAAAATTGCAGGTAAAAATGAAGGTCGCTGGATTCTTATGGATTATTCAGACTTTATTGTTCATATTTTTCACAAAGATGAAAGAGAATTTTATGAACTTGAAAGACTCTGGGCTGATGCTGAAAAGATTTTGCGTAGTGAAGAAAGTGTAAAATAACTTGACTTTATTTTGATTAATTATTATAATAAAGAAAAATAAAAGATAAAGGTGTTGAAAGAGAGTAGTAGGTATAGTTTTAAGAGAGCTGATGTTTGCTGAAAATCAGCATTGTACTGAACTCGCTCTGGAGCCCAATTAGTGAAGCTTAGTAATTAATTGCGTTTTCTGCGTTAAAGAGTTTGAGTGGATAGAAATTGTTTATTTCTATCTATTAGGGTGGTACCACGGGAATCAAACCTCGTCCCTGTTAATTCAGGAGCGAGGTTTTTTTAATTTTATAAGAAAATTTCATACAAAATAAGGAGGTAGAATTAAGTGAAAGGATTTTATGATTATAATGATTCAGAAAAAAAGTGGCATGATTTTTGGGAAGAAAAGGGACTTCATGAAGCCAAAGGTGATGAAAGAGAGAAATATTATGCTCTAGAAATGTTCCCCTATCCTTCAGGAGATTTACATATGGGACATGTTAGAGTTTATTCCATTGGAGATGTTATTGCTCGCTACCAGAGAATGCAGGGTAAAGATGTTCTTCATCCAATGGGTTTTGACTCATTTGGATTACCTGCTGAAAATGCAGCAATCAAACATGGAAATATTCATCCACAGGAATGGACCTGGGATAATATAGAAAGAATGAGAAAACAACTTAAAGAATTAGGTTTAAGTTATGACTGGAATCGTGAAGTTGTTACTGCCAGTAAAGACTATTATGAATGGAATCAATGGTTGTTTTTGAAAATGTATGAAAAAGGACTTGCTTATAAAGATGAATCAGCTGTAAATTGGTGTCCAAGTTGTGAAAC